>CAINVS010000662.1 GCA_903854205.1 uncultured Bacteroidota bacterium
GAAGGTAATGCTGATTTAATTGTATTGACAGATATAAGCAAAACAGATATTTACAATTTTTTTTTGCCTGTAAAACACTCCTTGAACGGTCTTTTGACGTTAAATTTTCGGACGCCGATAACAACTGTTTAGAAAAATTAGCCTTTAATGAAAATGAACAGCTAGTCTGTGACTTTACTGTTTTAGTTGAGTTGTTTTTCGAAATGTACGGTTTAACTGTTTCAGAAAAGGAGTTTAAACCTATGAATACTGTTTTTGCAAGCTTTTTTGTATTGGAAAAGGACGCCAATCAGCTGCCGTTCTACAGTCTTTTTGAAATAGATACTTACGATAATAAAAGCAGCGGGTTTTTTCGATACTTAAGCAATGGCAAAGTCTTGCAAAAACATTCAGACAGATTAAACCTGCTTCATTCTTTTTCCATATGGAATGATGTCCTTAAAGATGATTGGTCAGAAATTTCATTTCGAGAAAGTCTGGAATTGCTATGCAATACAATACATACCATGATAGATTATAATGGAAAAATCAGTTATATCTATCCAAGGAAACAGGCACTTTTAATGGCCAAAGATTTTTTGTCGTTTTTTCCGACTAAGGAGATTTATTTTTATACCGATGTAAAAGATTGTTATGATCCTTTTAATAATGCCGGAGAAAATACAAATTACAGTGATATGATGGTTAGTGGGTTTAAGTCGATTTTCTGGGTTGCATTCACAAAGGATTATATGGTTTCTGTTGAAAAAAGCTGGGGATTTTGGTCTGAGTAAAAACAAATACAGTATGAAAGAAATATATCTGCTCCGGCATGGACAGACAGCATTTAATGTCGAAAAACGAGTTCAGGGCAAAGGAGTCAACTCATCTCTGGATGAGGTAGGAACTGCCCAGGGCAGAGCTTTTTTTGAATATTACCGGAATCATGGTTTTGACCTGATTATCACCTCTTCTCTAAACAGAACCAAAGAAACTGTAAAGCATTTTATAGAAGAATTGAACATCCCGCAACAGGCTTTTGAAGAACTCGACGAAATCAGTTGGGGAATTTATGAAGGACAACCTGCGAGCGAAGAAATGCACCGGGAACATAAAAATGTGATCACACATTGGAGTCATGGAAACTATGATGCCCGTATTTCTGAAGGAGAATCTGCATTGGAAATGCAAAGCAGACTTCACAAATTTTTGAGCCATTTGATAACACTACCTCAGAAAAGGCTGCTCATCTGTACACATGGAGGCACTTTGGCATTCCTGATGACTATTTTCCAGGAACTGCCGCTTTCCAGAATGCCGGAATTTAAACACCGCAACACCGGCCTCTGCAAATTCCATTTTGACGGAACTCAGTTTCATCTGGAATTGAGAGATGATTTGAGCCATTTGGAATAAGTTATGACAGAACAAATCAAAATATCCGCCGTTTCATATCTCAACACAAAACCTTTTCTTTACGGATTATTTCGTTCAGATTTGAACAAAGAATGTAACATATCTCTTGATTTTCCCGCAGAATCTGCTCGAAAATTGATCAACAGCGAGGTTGACCTTGGATTGGTTCCTGTTGCAATCATTCCTAAGATTGCCAATGCCCAAATAGTCTCCGATTTCTGTATTGGGGCAGTCGGCCCTGTGAAAACGGTCTGTATTTATGCAGAAAAACCATTGGAACAAATCCAACAAATCTATCTCGATTATCAATCGCGAACATCTGTATTGTTGGCGCAGATCCTACTCCGTGATTATTGGAATTTAAAACCCGAACTGATCTCCGCTCCTACCAATTATATTGACCATATTTCAGGCAATAAAGCCGGAGTTATCATTGGCGACCGAACCTTTGGTCTGGAGCAGCGCTTTCCTTTTGTATATGACCTTTCTGCCGCCTGGCAAGAAATGACAGGTCTTCCATTTGTTTTCGCTGCCTGGGTGAGCAACAAAACCTTAACACATAATTTTTTGGACCGTTTCAACAATGCCCTTTGTGAAGGCGTTACACGCATTGAACAGGTAGCTCAGCTTTTTCAGTCCTCTCATTTTAACATTGATGTATTTGATTATTTAAGCAAATACATATCCTACGATCTGGACAGTGAAAAGAAAAAGGGTTTGGAATTGTTTTTGAAAATGATAGATGACATGTAGAGTCGCGATCAAACGTGAGTCTACTTGAGCAAATACTTCAAAGCATGATGCCGGAAAGTTTATAATAAAATTGGAAAGTGCTTATTCATATTATACAGGGCGACATAACTGTCATTGCAGCAGATTTGATCGTCAATGCAGCAAACAGTTCATTTTTAGGCGGTGGCGGTGTTTATGGGGCCATACACAGCAAGGGCGGAAAAGCAATTTTGGAAGCCTATCAGGTGGGCATATAGACAGCAAAATCTGTCTGGACAAGAGGTTGCCCGGGGATATTGGCAGAATTTATAAAAAGAACTGTCTGATTGAAATATTTTTTTTGTCTGACTTGATTTTATAAAATATTGGGTATATACTTGCAGTAATAAACCAATTTAATAAATATTAACCCCAAATTGTTATGCCATTTTTCGACGACGACGGCAATGAATTAGATCCAAGCACTGCCCTCAAACCTGAACTTTGCAAAAACTGCAAAAAGAATGGAGATCCAAATGAATTTGTACTTTGTACGCTCACCCGCTTCGGACAAAGCGATGAAGAAGAATTCATTTGTCATGGTTTCGAACAAATAATTTTGAATTAATCCCCAAAAAATTACCGCAATCAACCTTTTGCCGAATGCGCTAAAATGTTCGTAAGTCCTTGTCCCTATTATATTCGTAATATAACAAAAGGAAAAGGTTACAGATGATTACAAAAAAGCCAGGTTACTGTAACACAGTACCTGGCTTTTTTGAATATTTATTGAATTCAATCTAGAATTTCACGAAGCTTTTAGACACTCTTGCACCATTCTCATCCTGAAGAACAATGCGGTAAGTACCGGCAGCAAACTCATTTACATTTAAAGTCATGCGGTTGTTACCAGCGTTGCCATTAAAGTTTTGCGTGCTGATTTTTTGACCGTTACTGCCAAAAATTGACAATAGATATTCTGCATCAGCTTTCAATTCCATGCTTAGGTTCAAATCTGTAACAACCGGATTTGGGAACAGGTTTATATCCAATACATTTGAAGGAGTTTGAGCCAAAGCACTTGGCGTAGAAGATACTACAGTCACCTGTTTAGTATGTCCGTCTCCAATATCGCCCGTAGTTGTGTTGCTTCCGTTAGTGGCAAGACCGAAAACATAAAGCGTTGCAGTGCCGCCCGGGCAATAAGCCGGTGCCTTCCATTTGAATGCAAAAGTATTTGATGAGGAAGGGGTGTTATGTTCTACCGCTATGCGACCGTTTGCAAATGTTTTTGTTGTTTGGCCAGTTCCCAGATTCTGAAATGTTCCAATATTTGTATTGGCTGAGTCAGAAAGGAAAATAGCCTGAAAACCATGAGTACTTGGTGTGCCATTGCCTGCAGCAATAGTAACAGTCACATCATAAATGCTGTCAGCGGTAACCTGGGTAACAGATGTTCCTGAACTGTTTTTGATGTCAATTGTAGTTGTAGGATTAAAAGTACCTCCGAAGTGACAACCTGCACAGGTAGTTGTACCGGGGCCGGGAGTACCGGCTGCTTCTGTACCATTCACAGTACCAACACCACCCATTTTGCTGCTGAGGGTAATGTAACCCAAAACACCGAGGGCGAAAATTAATAGGAAACTTGTACGCATAATGTTAAATGTTTAATATAAGGTTTGGAAATTTCTACCAAAATACAAAAAGTAAATTAACAAACAAATAGAATTTATATTTTTAACAAACAAAGAAACAAAAGCGGCATTTAGCCGCTTTTGCAAATCTTATTTATTCATCAGATTTTCAATCTCTTCCACTTCAATTGGGATATTTCTCATCAGATTGAAAGTACCTGTTTCAGTAATCAGAATATCATCTTCAATACGGATACCAATACCTTCTTCCGGGATATAAATGCCGGGTTCGCAAGTGAATACCATACCGGCTTTAAATGGTGAATAACGCTCGCAAAGATCGTGAACATCAAGGCCCAAATGATGAGAAGTGCCGTGCATAAAGTATTTTTTATAGGCAGGCCAATCTGCTTTTTGAGCGGCAATATCCTGTTTTGTCAACAAACCGAGACCAAGCAATTCAGACTCCATAATTTTACCGACTTCTTTACTGTAATCAGTAAGATTATTGCCGGGAACAAGCATTTTTTCTGCTGCTTTTTTAACACGTAAAACGGCGTTATAAACAGCTTTTTGACGATCAGTAAAACGTCCGTTAACAGGTATAGTGCGGGAAAGATCTCCTGCATAGTTCCCATATTCGGCACCGAAGTCCATCAAAACAAGATCACCGTCTTTTAGAATTTCATTATTATCATTGTAATGCAGGGTACAGGCATTCGGTCCTCCGGCAATAATAGGAGAATAGGCATGTCCGCTGGCACCATTGCGGATAAATTCATAAATAATCTCTGCTTCTATTTCGTACTCAACCATTCCTGGCTTTATCGTATTGAGTACACGACGAAAAGCTAGATCTGTGATATCACAGGCTTTTTGCAGCAGATCAATTTCGAACTGAGATTTGATCATGCGCAATTTTTTCATTAGCGGAGCAGTACGCGCAAATTTATGGGCAGGGTATTTTGCTTTCATTTCCAAGGCTAAACGCTCGTCACGTACAGGAACCTGACCTGAAGCACGATCATTTTCATTGGCATTCAGGTAGACACGGTCGGCCAACAAAATGAGCTCATTGAGCAGAGCAGGCATATTGTCCAACCACATTACTGTAGGAATACCCGATGTTTGGGCTGCGTCCTCTTTTGTATATTTGTAACCCTCCCAAACCTTTATATAGTCATTGGTCTGTTTGGTAAAAACAATCGCTTCAAATTCTTTGCCTTTTGGGCAACCGGGGTAAAGAACCAAAACTACCTCTTCCTGATCCAGACCGCTCAGGTAGAATAAATCTGAGTTTTGACGAAAGGGAAAGAAACAATCTCCATTTCTGGTGAGTTGATCAGCGGAATGAAAAATAGCAATCGAGTTCGATTTCATCAACTCTGTAAAGCGTTTGCGGTTCAATGCAAAAAGCTCATTGTTTACTGCAGCGTATTTTCTCATTGGATTATTTTTTAATGAAAGACAGTACTTTCTCTTTTAAAAATGTTGTTGGACAGAAATTCGAAACAAATTTGAGTTTTTTTACCGAGAAAACGAATATTTTTGAAAAAGTAACCGAAAATTTCCGTCTAAGGAAACCTATTTTTCTTAAATTCAGGATAAAGTGCTAAATTTGTAATTAGAAAAAATAAAATTCATGACTGAGTTTACAAAACCAATAAAATATAAATCGACATCAATAACTTACGCTATATGGCCACCAATAAAAGAGAAGAACAGATTGTAGAAGAAGTTATTAAAATATTTTCCCTTTATTTGGAAAAAAATGGATTAAGAAAAACTCCTGAGCGTTTTGCTATTTTAGAAGAGATTTACAAAAGAACAGATCATTTCGACGCTGAGGCGCTATATATACACATGAAAACCCAAAATTATAGAGTGAGCCGCGCAACAGTTTACAACACATTGGAACTGTTGGTTTCATGTGATCTAGTACGAAAGCATCAGTTTGGAAAAAATTTAGCACAGTACGAAAAATCTTATGGTTTTAAACAGCATGACCATGCCGTTTGTATCGAAACCGGCCAAGTTTTTGAGTTTTGTGATCCCCGAATTCAACAAATAAAAGAAGCAGTAAAAGCAATGTTGGATTTTGAAATCACACATCATTCGCTTACTTTTTATGGCTACAGCAAAGAAGGGAGAGAAAATAAAAAATAGAAATTTTCCATTTTTGCAAAACTTTTACAAAGCATTATTATAATTATTAAAATATTTATTGTTGTTTTGGAATAAGTTTGGATTTTATTCATTTTTACTAAATCCAAAATCTAACTAAACATAAAAGCATGTCATATACCTTTTCCGAACAACAGCAGATTCAAATCCTCAGCACAGACAGTCTCTGGATACCTGAGGACAATCAAAGTATTATTGAATCGCTAAAGGCACTTATAGCTGAAAATAAAAGCAAATTCATTATAGACCTTAGTAATTGCCCATATATCAATAGTATAGGTCTCTCTTTTTTAATATCTATTCTGACAAGGGCAAGAAGCGCAGGCGGTGAAGTTATCCTTTGCGGCATATCAGACAAAGTAAGACAGCTGCTGCTGCTCACTCGTTTACAGTCTATGTTTACGGTAACGGAATCTGTGACAGAAGCCCTTAATCAGTTTAATTTGACCAAGGCCTAACATTAAGTCAACTCAATATTCAACATTTAGCGCTAAACGCATTCCCTTTGCTTTGAGCAGACACTCCTCATATTCTTTTTCCGGATCTGAGTCATAAACGATTGCCCCACCTGTTTGAAATGACAGATATTTGTTCTCCGAATTGTAGAACATGCTACGAATAACAACATTGAAATCAAAATCGCCGTCAGGACTAAAATAACCCAAAACACCTGAGTAAACTCCTCTTCTCGATTGTTCATATTGTTCGATCAGCTGCATACTTATTATTTTGGGGGCTCCAGTCATAGAACCCGGAGGAAAAGCAGCTTTGATGGTCGAAAGTCCATCATTTTTTTTGTCCAATTTACCCGAAATCGTCGATATCATCTGCCAAACCTGCCTAAAAGGATAGACCCCGAAAAGTTCTTCTACCGAAACTGAACCTATTTCAGCACAGCGGGCAAGGTCATTGCGCACCAAATCCACAATCATTACATTCTCTGCTCTGTCTTTTTCGCTGTTTAGCAAAATTGACTTTAACTTTTCATCTTCTATTATATCTTCAGCCCTTCTTATGGTCCCTTTTATTGGCTGAGAAACTACTTTTGCACCTGATTTATATAAAAATCGCTCGGGGCTTGCGCATAAAACATGTTGATTTTTACTTCTGTAATAAGCTGAAAAAGGCGTCGGACTGAGTCTGTTTAATCTGGCAAATAACTTCACCGGATTCAGTTCAGCATTTTCACAATAAAATTCCTGACAAAAATTGAGTTCATAAATATCACCTTCAATGATATGCTGTTTCAGACATTTTACAGTTTTCAGGTAATCTTCTTTGTTGATTCTTTGCTTTATTTCACCCAATTTTTCAGGTACAGATTCCACTACCGCCTCTGTAAGGAGTATTTCTGCCCAAATTTTTTTAGGATACTTCGACTTTATCTCTATTGTCAAACAATCTTTATTTAAAATCACTAAATGCTGCGGGACGAAGAAACTGAGATCTGAAGCCCCAAGCTCACCCAAGTTAGCAGAATTTAAGTTTTCCAATTCATTTTTCAGGTCATAACCGAAATAACCGAAGGTCCATTTTTCGGAATTCTCTTTCAAAAAATTCTCCAAATTTCCAAAAGCATCTTCACCTGCATTCAATTCTAAAACTTGCTCCGCCCCTGCTGCTATGAGGGATTCGTAACGCGAATATTTATTACTGTTATATTCATTATTGTCATAATAGGCTGTCCTTTCAAAAGAAGAAGCCCAATGAAGTGCTTTCCTTTTAAATGTGCTTGCGTTTATATGCTCCGGTAGCTGAAATAAGTGTTTTAACACTGTTTTACTTATGGGATGATTATAATACGATGATTCTGATCGAACATATTTTCCATTCGCTGAGGCAATGAGCCCAATTCCTTATTGTCGGAAACCGCCCCATGACGTGCTGAAATAAGCATAATCATATCTTCTGCGGAACATTCCTTGGCAATTGTCTCCAAGCTTTCAAAAGTATCCATCGTATTATAGATGAATTTAGCCTGAAAATTATTTTTCTTGGCCTTCATATCAATGGCCTCAGCAGTTTTTTCCGAACAGCAGACTGTTACAGAAATACTCAATTCCATAGCCAATTTGTTCACTTTTTTCAACCAGCCATAGAAATTGGCTTCCAACTCAGAAAGCGAAGGGACAATAAGTCTTATACTTTTATAGGACATAGAAACTTTTTCAGAATTGGTAATAAAGATTAATTTATCTGTATTTTCCAAGACCTGTTCCAAGACCTCCCCCATCAGTTTGTCAATAAAACCTTTTTTAGTAGGCCAACCCATGATAATTAGACTGGCCATAACCTCTTTGGAAGTTCTGGTAATCCCACTGCCTGCATTGAAATCTATTGTTGTTATGAAATCAACCTTTGTTTCTGAAGCTGAAGCATGTAGCATCACACTGTCAATTTTCTTCCTTGCATCAGCTATATTGGCTTCTGCATCAATGTCATTACTCACTACAGAAAGCATCGTGATTGGTGATTTTGCCTTTGGATCCTTTACCAGAATAGCAAAATCGAGCAGTTTTTCAAAATTAAAAAAATTCGCTACCGGAAGCAGAATTTTCTCGGGCACTTTTTGTTTTGCACTGCTTTTAGACTCTTCATTTCGGGTGAGCATTGCCATTTTTTTTGCCGTTTTTTCTGTGACAAAGGAAGCAAAAAGGCAGGTTACCAATATTAAAATTATCGTTCCGTTCAAAATATATTCATCAAGAATTCCCATATTGAAGCCAATAAGAATAATGGCAATTGTTGCAGCTGCATGTGCAGAACTAAGGCCTACAATAATATCTCGTTGCAGGGCGCTGTACTTAAATGCCAACTGCGTAAACCAAGCTGCGAGCCATTTGCCGGCAATTGCCCCAACCGTCAAAAATCCGGCTACCTTGAGGGCATCAGTACCTTTAAAAAGGATGGAAAGGTCGACCAGCATTCCGACATTAATCAGAAAAAATGGTATAAAAAGCGCATTGCCGACGTATTCAATGCGATTCATCAATGCTGAAGAATGTGGTATGAGCGGATTTAAAACCAAACCGGCAGCAAAGGCTCCTATTATCGGTTCCACGCCTGCAATTTCGGCCAAAAAGGCAGAGAAAAAGACAATTGACAATACAAATATATAATGTGAATGCTTCTCACTTTCCAATTTTCTGAAAAACCATTTGGTTACTCTAGGAACGACAACGAACATGACGATGGAAAAAAGCGTAAGTCCAATACCCAACCTCATCCAAAAATCAAAATTTAGTCCACCCGGCTGCGCATTCCCCTTTATCACTGCCAAAATGAGTAAAACTGCAGTATCAGTTAAAATAGTGCCGCCTACAGCAACAGCTACTGCCTCGTTTTTTGCTATGCCCAATCGGCTGACTATCGGATACGCAACCAGTGTATGCGTCGCAAACATACTGGCAGTAAGAAAACTGGCATTAAAATCATAACCCAGTAAATTGTAACAAATAGGAAATCCAATCAGAATAGGTACAATGAATGTAAAGAACCCAAACATGATACTCTTATGTTTATTCCTTTTGAAGTCAGCCAGATCTAACTCCAAACCGGCAATAAACATAATATAGAGCAGGCCAATAGTAGAAAAAAGGGTAATCGCATCTGTTTTAGCCAAAAGATTCATCCCATTGGGTCCGACAATTACCCCTGAGAGTATCAAACCGATTATGCCCGGAATTCTGATTCTTTTAAACAGAATAGGAGCAATTAATATGATGAACAAAAGTAAAGAGAAGATTAGTACCGGATTTTTAAGCGGTCTGTCAAACTCATGCAGCAGCTGATTTATAATTTCATGCATCGCTTTTGTTTTTTATATTCTATAATTATTAAAAAAGTCCTTAAAAATTCCAGCCAATCAGCGATTTAACTTCCTCTACGCTTGGAGCGGTTGCCATTTGAGGGACATTGACAAGCTGAAGCCGATTGAGGTAAAAACGAATCGCAGTATCGAGCCAAACAGCACTGTCTTCGTCATAATAACGCAACAGACAATACAACTGATAAAATTCTGTCAGTCTGTTAAATGCTATTTCTGCAGTTGCCTCCATCACATCCTGTTCTTCATTGGGCAGTTGTTCTAAAAGTGCCTCAAGTGCCCTAAGTTCTGATATAATTTTTTGCCAAAGCAACTCATTTTCAATATCTTTCGCAGACCAAGCACTGTAAAGAATTTCCATTTCGGACAGCATGACACTCAGACCTTCCGACTTGAGCATAGCCCGCAGCATATCCAAAACCATAATATTTCCTGCGCCTTCCCATATTGGTAACACCATGACATCGCGCATTGTTTTAGGCAACACACCATCTTCTATGTAACCAATGCCTCCCATGAGTTCCATTGATTCACGAACTGCATAAACAGCAGTTCCAGCTGTGGCTTTTTTTACCATAGGGGTAAGCAGGCGCAATAGAGCGGCCTCGGTTTTATTGCCATCTTCAGCTGCATCCAGCGCTTCAACGGCACGCCAGGTACAATAAAAATTACCAAGATAAAGCGATCCCAATTCCAAAAATTTAGTTCGGATAAGCGCATGCTCAAGAGCAGATTTTCCAAAACTGATTCGAAAAGTAAGATACTGATATACTTCGATAATTCCTCTTCTCATGCCTGCAATTGCTGCAATGGAATTATACAATCGGGAAAGATTGATCATATCTGTCATGATCTTGAACCCGTCTGTTTCACCACCTACAAGACTGCCTTCCGCATCCCTTAGCAGATATTCTCCACTCGCCATTGAACGCGTACCCAATTTATTTTTCAATCTTACCAAATCCATACTGTTTTTGCTGCCATCAGGCAATTTAGATTCCAGCAGGAAAATACCAAGGCCTTTGGTACCTGATATCTCAGGGCGGGTACGTGCCAAAACAAAGATAATATCGGCATTGGCATTGCTGCAAAACCACTTCTCACCATTCAGCAGCCAACGGTCTTCTGACTTATAGGTTGCAGTTACCTGATTTGAGCCAACATCGGAACCTCCTGCCTTTTCAGTTAGGAACATTGCTCCTGTGTAAAAATAATCAATATCAGAGCTGTATATACGGGGCAATAATCTCTCTTTGTCGGTTTCCGAACAGTAACGGTCAATTAAAACAGCTACTCCATCAGTCATACAGAGTGGACAATAAAGTCCGCTTTCTGACATGGCGAAGAGGAATCCTGCCGAAAACCCAAGCCTATGACGCTCTTCCGAAAATCGGGCTCTGAGTTCAGGTTCCCATTTTACGCGAAACATATCTGATGCTATGGCAATTTCTGTCATTCTTTTGTATGCCGGATGAAAAATAATTTCATCAACAGTTTCCCCATAAAAATTACGTTTTTGCAAAACAGGTCCGTTTTTATCTGCTGTCAGGGAGAGTTCATTCATCTCTCCGGCCGCCAGAGCTCCCAACTTTGTTAAACGTTCAGACATATAAGCCAAACTTCTTGCTGATAATCGGGTTTGCAGGTAATGCTGCAAAATCATATCAGATTCGTAAAAATTTTCACTTACCCGTTTGCCGGGTTGCAAGACACTGTTCTGCATAAATTGTTTAACTGTAATAAACTAAAGGATTATAAGGCCTATTGCAATAGGCAACTGTGCAAAATGCATAAAAAAATCGGATTTTAATAGGGGTATAGCAAACTTTTTACATCACCAGTTTAAAGTTTCCAAAACTTTCAATTGCAAAGCGATTTTAATAAAGAATTATGTCCTTAGTTGCAAAAAATGTTAAATTTGCATCCGATGGGTTTATCATGCATTAAAATCCTGCTCTTTTTCTTGATTTTTCTTCGCACACTATGAAACAATACTATTCAAGAATTGTAGGAACCGGCTCCTACCTTCCCACGGAAGTTATGCCCAACAGTTCTTTTGAGAAAAATACCTTTTTTAATTCTGACCATAGCCTTAACACTAAAGAATCAACTGAAATTCTCGGCAAACTTACCGAAATAAGCGGGATTGTAGAGAGACGCTATGCTAAACCGGAATACAATACCTCCGATATTGCTTTTTTTGCTGCATCCGATGCTATAAAATCCTCCGGTATAGATGCCGAAACCTTGGATTATATCATTGTGGCGCATAATTTCGGTGATGTAAAATCGGATAGTCATTTTACCGATATGCTGCCAAATATGGCGGCAAAAGTAAAACAACAATTAGGTATTATTAATTCCGACTGTGTTGCTTACGATATTCTTTTCGGCTGCCCAAGTTGGTTACAGGCTGTCATTCAGGCAAATTATTATATCAAAAGTGGTGATGCAAAGCGAATTCTGGTGATTGGAGCAGATGTTATGTCAAGAGTTTTGGATCCTCATGATTTGGATTCCATGTTATTTGGAGATGGAGCAGGTGCAGTAATTCTGGAAGCTATAGAAAGTGAAGAACCTATTGGGATACTTTGTCACAAAACTGTGACAGACAGTGTAGAAAAAGCTGATTTTCTACGAATGGGCCATTCAAATGACGAAACTGACAATGAACGGATTTATGTCAAAATGCAGGGCAGAAGCGTGTTCAAATATGCTATGGAAAAGGTGCCTTCTGCAATCGACAGCTGCCTCAAAAAAGCAGGTTTGCCGATTTCAAAAATAAATAAAATACTGATGCATCAGGCCAATGAAAAAATGATTCGTCAGCTTATCAAAAAGCTTTTTGAATTGAATGGCGAAGTAAATGTTCCTGAAGAAGTTTTCCCCCTTACCGTACAGCATTGGGGTAACAGTTCAGCCGCTACACTTCCGATGCTATTGGATTGGATAATGAAAGGCAAACTGGAAGGACATGAAATTAAAAAAGGAGACAATATCATTCTTTCTTCAGTTGGCGGCGGAATGCATGCCAATTGCGTGATTTACAAACATATATAAAAACAGTCAAAAACATTTTTTGTTGGAAAATCACTTTCAAAAGATGTTTTTTCATAAAGTTTGGGTTCTGCCTCAAAATCAGGAAACTGGATTTTGAGGTTTTTTGTTTGGAAGATTCAGTGATTTGTATAATTTTATACAGTATTCAACTGATAAGAATATATTCTCACAGCATTCTTGCTAAAAATTATGCCTTATGAATGACAAATACATCGCTATCAATTGCGAATTTCTTGATAGAATAGAAGATTGGTGTATCCGTAAAGAGCTTTGTCAGATAATATACAGACAAGGCAGTTTCCCCCGCGATCTTGAAACTGAAGGATTCATAAAAGATATTTTCACAAAAGAAAAAGCCGAATATATTTTATTGGACAATGAAGAGGCAATTCGTCTGGATAAAATAGTATCCATAAATGGTTATGAACTTCCTAAAAACAGTTGCAGAATAGGTTAAAAAAACTTTGTTTAAAACAGCATATTTCTGCAATTGGCAACTGTAGTTTCAATATCTCTAATTAACTGAATGTGAATAATTCCTGGAACAAGCATTGAAATTAAATGACACAAAATAATGATTTATTCCAACTATTGACTTTTAATAATGAGGGCATAATTATTGCATATAATGCTTTAATCCAGTATCTGACATTGAATTGGCGAAAATTAGTAACAACCGCGGTTCTTTTATATAAGCATTGTTCGTTCAGAAAACAAAAAGCTTTTAAACATATTGTTTATTTTACCCAATTATTTGTTAGGTTTTTTTAACTCTGTTCAATTTGTTTTCGTTATCGCTAAAAGGCAATAAAATGAAATTAGCATTTAAACAATTTATAATTCTTTTTTTCAGCGGTTTAGTTCTCTGGTTATTTGCATTGCAAATTGAAATGTATTCTATTCGAACACCAATTGTTGCAGATTATGTAAAAGATCTTGAAAATACACTTCATAAGTCTGAGTCTGAAATAAATGCTATTTTTAACAATACTAATTTCCTTATCAGTGCTGCAATCAAAGAACTAAGCGTTGATACAATTACAAAATATGAACGCCTCAAGTACTCATTGCTTATTTATAATGATAGCGATTCATTGCTTTATTGGAATAATAATAAAGTACAACCCTACAAGGGCGATTATCAATTTGAAAGAAACTCCATCAGAAGAATTCACGAGATAGCCGGTTCAAAATATCTGATGCTGAAAATTCCCTACGAGCCTTATATTAACGAGGTTCAATACAGATATTCAGTTATAGCGCTTGTGCCTTTATACCTTCGTTTCCCCATCAACAACAGTTATCTTGTCAATCATTTCCCCCTGATGTCGGAAGATTTCAGTAAATATGTTGAACTCGATTCTGATGATGGCAAATTTTCAGTTTCTGACAGCAAAGGAAACAAACTGATAAAGTTAAAGGCCAAAGAAACAATTCCTTACAGGAAATTTGTTATTTGGGCTTTTGTCATTTATTTTATTTCTTCCATATTTTTAATTTCCGGCTTTTATAGAATATCTGCGGCACTGACACTTCAAAAAGGATTCAGCAGTGGCTTTTCGCTCTACATTCTGCTTATTCTAGCATTCCGCCTATTAACGGTTTATGCCGAAATTCCAAAAGCTGCAAAAGAACTTCCAAGTTTTAAAACCAGTTTTACCATCGGAAATGAACTTTGGTTTTACTCTTTAGGTGATTTTCTAATTGATGTCGGCTTATTATTATGGATTAGTCTTTTTTTGGTACATCAATTAAAATTTAAGCGGCCAAAATCACTTTCCAATATCATTGGTTGGGCTTATACTGCAGTCGTTTATACTATAATAATGGGCGGTATTCATTTTATACAGCGTGCCTTGAATCTTATTGTTAATAATCCGAATATTTACTTTGAATTTGAAGCTTTTTCAAAAATAAACCTATTTTCATTTTATGCTCTTTTTGGAATTTTGGGGCTAATTTTATCCTTTTTTATTGTTAGCAATAAATTGCTGAGAATTTTAAATAAGAAAGACATTTCCAGAAAAGAACACTTTATAATTGGCACATTAGTACTCTCTTTTATAACAATAATTGGGTTTAGTTTTCATTTTGACCCTCTCAGCAGTTTATTTTCAATTATTTTTTCTGTATTATATACTATAATGCTCTGGTTATTTAATAAAGAGAAGGTTTTGTCTTTTGTATGGGTAAGTTGTTGGATATTCTTTTTTTCTATTATGGCTACTGCAATAATGGAAAAAGCCAACAATGAAAAGGTTTTTCATGAAAGAGAAGATTTTCTCAAAAAATTACTTTCAGAAAGGGATTATGAGTTGGAAGAAGCAATAGCAAGTCTAGAAACACAAATTTCAAAGGATGAGTTTTTTAAAGTTTACCTCAGTTCACCCTATGTTCCTTACAGTCAGGTTTTGGAACGTCTATCCTATTTATATTTGGACAATGCTTTTTTTGGACGTTATCAGTACCGTGTAAATATTTATAATGCTTCAGGCAATGCCAAAAGACCTGAACACCTCCAATTTGACGAATTGCAAAAAATACTGTCTGAATCACAGAAGACTGGTACAAAAAATCTATATTTCTATTCCGATCCTTACAGCCGCTACGTTTATTGGGCTATTTTTCCACTTATCAGCAAAGGTAATTTATCAGGAACAATTGCCATAGAGCTTACCCCGGCTCCTGACACAGACGAATCAAGTGTTTATGTCGAATTGATGAGCAATCAAAAGAGTAAAGAAAGTATATTGGGCAACGAATTATCCTATGCCCTTTATAAAAACAATCAACGGATTTTTAGTAAAAATGGGAATTTTGGCTCGTATATCGCATTCAATACTTCACTTCCCAATCAAGAAAAAACTATACAATACGAGGAATATGGTGTAAAATATATAGCCTGTATTAACGAAAGAAATTATATAGGTATTGCAGCGCTTCCGGTTAAAAGTTACATTAAACCTTTCAGTATATTCTCCTATCTATTTTGTGCAGGTATTTTAAGTGTAATTATACTGTTTTTATTGGTTTGGCTTTGCAGAATTGTTTTTAAATTCGAGCTTTTCTATATCAGATTTAAAGTATCATTGCGGGAACGGATTCAACAGGGAATTGTACTAGTAAGTCTACTTTCTTTTGTTGCAATTGGCATTATCACTATTTTCTTCTTTCGCGATGAATACAGTGATTATCACAAATCGCGTTTGGAACGAAAAATTGACAGTGTTTCAAAAACTGCTTCCTGGCAACTGATAAGCGCTACAGATTCAGTAGTTAAAATTCCAGATGCCCTTGAGCTTTCAGCCATACACAAAATAGACGTAAATGTCTACACTATAGATGGAAACTTGTTATCGAGCTCAGAAGATCCTGTATTCGGCAGAAGACTAATCAGTCGTCAAATGAATCCTGTTGCATTTTTTAAAATGAAAAATGAAAAATTGAACAGAGTGACACTTACTGAGGAAATAAATCATTTTCAATACCTTTCGGGATATGTTCCCCTGAAAGACAAAAACGATCAGACTGTAGCTTTCCTTAACCTTCCTTATGATTTTGCAGGAAATCAAAACCTACAATCTCAGGATATTGCAGAGTTTTTAGGAACCCTCTTAAATGTATATGTAATTTTTCTTTTATTGGCAGGTGTTGTTGCACTCATCCTGGCCAATTCCGTTACCCGTCCGCTCTCCATTATCGGGGAAAAACTTCGGGCAATTCAGGTAGGCGGAAAGAATGAAAAAATTGACTGGAAAAGCCGCGACGAAGATATCAATGAATTTATCAACAGATATAATTACATGATTGAACAACTTGATGCCAGTACGCGCGAATTGGCCCGAACACAGCGGGAAAGTGCTTGGCGGGAAATGGCCAGACAGATTGCTCATGAAATAAAAAATCCGCTTACGCCAATGAAATTGCAGATTCAGATGCTGGAATACGCGGCTGAAAAGGATGCAGAAAAGGCCAAAGAAATGATAAAAAAAGTAGCCAAAAGCCTGATTCAGCAGATAGATATCCTTGCCAATATTGCCTCAGAATTCTCCAATTTTGCCAAAATGCCGGCCGCCAAAAATGAAAATATGGTATTGAATGAATTGGTCGAATCCGTTTATACGCTATTCAGTGAGGAGGAAAATATAAAAATCCATTTGGATATAACTGAGGAGGCCTTAATTATTTTTGCCGACAGGGAGCAGATGACCAGAGTACTCAACAACTTAATCAAAAATGCCATTCAGGCAATTCCTTCCGACAGACCCGGTAGGGTTCAGATTAGTCTATACAAAACTGCTTTTTATGCAGTTGTAAAGGTGAGTGACAATGGGGTGGGGATTCCCGAGGACCGCAAGGATAAAATATTTACACCTTATTTTACTACAAAATCTTCAGGCAGCGGAATTGGACTGAATATGTCCAAAAACATTGTTGAATCGGCCAAAGGTCAGATTTATTTTGAATCGAAAGAAGGCATTGGCACTGATTTTTTTGTGGAAATTCCGCTGAGTACGGAATCTTGATGCCCTGTTAAAATCCGACAAAGAGGTATTGACAAAGTAAAGCTACCATTCCTGTAATCTAAAACACTGGAGAATTCTCAAATTATTGTTTAAGCCCTCGAGACCTGTTCTTTTGTCTGGCCCTATCGGGACGATTTCTTTATAGTCCCCTATGGAATACAATCTAATCAATGAGCAAATCAGCAATTACCAAAGCACCAAAAATGGCACTTGCAATACCATTAGTGGTAAAGAAAGCCAAATTTACTTTAGACAGATCGTTGGGTTTAACCAAAAAATGCTGATAGGCCAAGAGGCCGATAAAGAGCGTTGCGCCCACTAAATAATAGATTCCAAAAATCTCTTTCCCATGAATACCCGCATAAACGACCAACAATGCAGTCAGTGCATGCAATACATTGGAAATCATAAGGGCTCTTTTCTTTCCCAATGCCGCCGGAATAGAATTCAAACCCAAACTACGGTCAAACTCTTCATCCTGAAGCGCATAGATAATATCGAAACCTGACACCCAGAAAAGTACGACAAAGGAATACATCACCGGCAATACTGCAAACTGATTGGCTACAGCGATATAGGCACCAATCGGCGCCAATGCCAGGCCCACACCCAATACAAAGTGACAGAGCGCAGTAAATCTTTTGGTATAAGAATACCCCAAAACGACGATCAGCGCTATAGGTGACAGAAAAAATGCCAGATTATTAATAAAATAGGTCGTACCAATAAAAAGCAGACAATTTACAACAACAAAATATAGTGCATTTGTAGCAGAGATAGAACCTGCCGGAATTTCACGGTTGGCCGTACGCGGATTTTTACTGTCGATATCTCTATCGGCCCAGCGATTGAAGGCCATAGCTGCAGTACGCGCAAAAACCATACAAAGGACTACTTTCAGCAGCAGCATCCAATCAAAACCTTTTCCTGTTTCCGTTGTTGCCAAAAAGAAGCCAATGAGAGCAAATGGCATGGCAAAAATCGTATGGCTAAATTTAACTAAAGAGAGATAATTTTTCATCAATATATTCTAATTGTCTTATTTTCACTAAGTTACTAACAATTAAAGCAGTAACATTTATTGTCTGAGGCACTTCAACCTGCAATAATACAAAAAATCTCCCGCTTAGGTTTTAAGGGAACTTCTATTTTAGGGTTTTTTATTGTTTTTATTCAATTTAAGTTCAGGGCTGAGCTTAAGATATTTCTTCTCTACCCAGCCGCACAAATAGGGTTTTGGGTTAGGTTCGAAAATCATTTCATTGAGCTCCTCGTCAAAACGCGAATTCTCCATACCATGCTGCATACTGCTCGCAATGAAAGGTGTTTCAGGACTCATTGCAACAAAAGCATAATTATTTTCTTCTGCAATTAAATAACCCTTAGCATTTTTGGGACAAAGTGCCAGTACATTGCCTCTCAATGTTTTAGTACCAAGTCCTCCATAATTGTACCATTCTTCGCCACGAATACTGTCATTTACTGTTTTGTCAGACCTAAGACAAATGGAATCAGTTGTTTCAAAAAATAAGATTTTTGAAGTTTTTGGCAATTCGCATTGAGTAGCATAGTACAATTTATTGTCATAACGCAGCTTTTTGCTGTTCAAATTGAAAATTACCGTTTCCAATACATTGGTTTCCGTATCTTCAATAATCGTAGTTTCAAACTGTAAGATGATATTCTTACCTTCTTTTTTTAGCGTGACAATATAACCAGCTTTATCAAACAGATGTGATATTTTTCCGTCTATGTATCCATAGGCGATGAGTCCAAAGCTGGGTCCAAAAAATATGGAAGGGATTAAAAACAGATCAGCTTTGCCATTTTTATCAAAATCAAGTGCTTGAAAATCGTAATAACCCTCGTTGAACATCTTGTCAAAATCCGTTAGCTCCCAATCCCAATCCGCCAGATCTGCCCAAATTGATTTAGATTTTTCTAACATTACCGCATTGAAGGCCTTTTGAAAATAGGAAGCAAAGATAGTGAAGTGCCAACATTTTATTTCCGGCCTCAACAGTCCGCTCAATACTTCCTTTTGTTGTTCTAAGCCTGTTTTAATTGCATATTTCTTTAATTCTGCTTTAATTGCAGGCTGTTTTGATTCCTCATATTTTGCAAAATTGATATAAATCTGTGCATTTAATACTGTAGTACTGTTGCAAAAAATTAGAAATAAAAAAATTGAAATGATTGGAATTTTGCTGTATTTCATATAATATTGTTTTTAATTGCAGTTTACTTATAAAGGAAGTTCTGATGAATTAAAAGACTGGTTATCATTGGACAGCCTGCACCGCAATGCCTGTAAATATCTTGCAGATCTGTTTCATCGGGCTTTTCAACAGAAATTGACAGGATTGACATAAGAAAAGATAAGGGAATGCTTAAGTTTGTTTTCCGAAATCATTATACTGCACTTCAGCTCGACGGTGCAAGCGGCAAATTATTGCTGATTGAACGAAGAAATGCCGATATGATTGAAGATATTCATGACGGATCAATTTTAGACAATATTTTTGGAACTTCTGCAGAGCCTTTTAAACTTATTTACGCCAGTATTATGGGCCTCGCGCTGCTGCTGTTTACAATAACAGGATTTTGGCTTTGGTATGGTCCCAAACTTATGAAAAAACAATTAAAATCAAAAACACGAAAGCGATGAATTATTTGGAAATAAACAGGGATTCCTGGAATAATCGTACCGAAACTCATTTAAATTCAGAGTTTTACGACCTGAAAGCCTTTCTGAACGGCAAATCATCACTCAATGATATTGAGCTGAATCTCTTGGGTGATATTAATGGCAAATCAATTCTGCACCTGCAATGCCATTTCGGTCAGGACAGTATTTCTTTGGCTCGTATGGGCGCAAATGTTATCGGCGCAGATCTTTCAGACAAGGCAATTGAAGCGGCAAAAAAATTGGCTTTTGAAACAGGTGCAGCTGCTGAATTTATCTGTTGTGACCTCTACAGTTTGCCCGATTCTCTTGATAAAAAATTCGACATCGTCTTTACTTCCTATGGCACAATCGGCTGGCTTCCGGATATTAACAGATGGGCTTCAGTAATTGATCATTTTCTAAAACCTGATGGCCGTTTTATCTTTGCAGAATTCCATCCTGTAGTTTGGATGTTTGACGATGACTTTGAAAAAGTGGGCTACAACTATTTCAATGACGGTCCTATAGTGGAAACAGAAAATGGTACTTATGCTGATAGAAATGCTGAAATTACAAATACCACAGTTGGCTGGAATCATGGTATGGCAGAAGTAATCAATTCATTGATTAAAAATGGTCTTCAAATCCGATCCTTTCAGGAATTTGATTATTCGCCCTACAATTGTTTTCGGCATACAAACGAATTTGAACCGGGCAAATTCAGAATTACACATCTTGGAAATAAAATACCGATGGTTTATTCAATTGAAGCTGTTAAACTATAAAAATAAATTCCGAAAGCATTCTTTATTACAATAATACAGATCTATTTTTTCAAATCCAGATTTATGACATTATCACCAATTTTTAAGCCCGTTTCATAACCGAGTGAACATGAAAAATTATAGTGAACACCGCCATAAAATCTTGAAATAGCTGCTTCCTGTGCAAATTCATAAAAATTATTAAAATTCCTTGGTGTATATCCTACGTCATCTTTTGAATTATCGGTAAAACTTACGTTTTCACCAAAATAATGGGTCAATATTCTCGCTGCAGCGGCCGACTGTGTGGAGTGACATGAAACATATTCAGGGAAAGGAGGCGTACCTATCAAAGTATTCCAATTTGGGTCAATATGATTTCTGATATAGGTTACCGGTCTGAGCAGATTAAATATATATTTGTTTTTGAAACAGTTTATAAAAGCATCACTAACACCAATTCCAATTTTTGCCAACACCTCCGATGCTAAAGCGAGATTTGCATTTTTATCAGATAATATAATTTTACAAATTGCAATACTATGGCCCGGAGGTGAATAAGACCCGACATCATCGGCCCAAAATATAGCTAATTCCTTTTCGGCTGCACTGTTGTTTTGTACTTGACTATATACCGCCTTAGCTTCCTGATAAAAATAAGAAGCAGTATCTGTTGAATATGTAGGGGGCAAAGGCAGTATCAGACTGCTTGCAACGTTTGCATATAAAAAAGGTCGGTTATTTCCCCAAGATGGCTGCATAGCAGATTTATAGTGAAAAACAGGTTGCATGGGAGCGGGAGTTGGCACCCACAGTCCGGGACCAATCGGGGCAGTGTAAGTGGAAGGATAATTTCTGGTAAAGGCAAACTCAGCTCCGTCTTTTGCTGCGTAAGCGGCAATATGTTCTGCTACTTTTCTGCCAAATTGAAATGACCTTTTCAGTACCTCATTAGAAGTTAATTGTGCAAAATGGAGACTATCGAAATTTTCCAAAGAATCTATTAGGTTTTTATATTGCTTGGGAGCAAGCGGGAAAGAATTTCTAAGCATCTGAGCCAATGCAGCAGATGCAGATGCAGGCCAATAATACTCAAGTGTGCTGTCTGTCAATGGAAAACTTTCGCTGTATGCAAAATGACCATTTAATGATTTTTTATCCGGCATTCCCGGAACTACAGATTCATATAATGCCAGGTAGGTATAACCTATTGTCCGGGATGCTACAGGCGGAGTATAACCGCTTACAAATTTTATCATATCCAAATGCAGATCAAGCCATTTTATAATAAAATCGGCGGAATATGACGCTGTTTTTGGAAATTCAGTATTGCTTTCTTTTTCTCTGAATGAAAATAAGGTAAACATTATTAGTAAAGAAAATACTAAAATCTTAACACCCCTATTCACTAATGATAATTGTTTCATTTAATATGTTTATGTTATCAACGTAAAATCTTATTACACAAGTCTTATGTTCAAAAGCTTTGTTAGAAAAGAGCTTATCAAATCTTATTTCATTATCTGCTTTTCTGAAAACAATTTCTGATTTAGCAAGTTTCTTCCCTTTTTCACTTTCCAAAACAACCTTTAACTTTCCGTCAATCTTTGCATTTATATTTATAATAAGCTCATTAAATGATCTTATCTTTTTGGGAGTAATCAAAATTTCATTAATCTTCTGTTTTGGACTAAGTGCTAATAAGGCCGGTTCTATTATATTCAATGTCTGGTTCACAGAAATATTGTAAAAAGACTGTATACCTCCCCCTAACCAATGTACCTCCAAAGAATCAACAATTTCATATTTTCCCAATCCGAAATGTGCTATAGAACTGCTTTGTGATGCATGGCTGCTGCCGCCGTCTATCTCACGGATAAACTTCCTTTTACCTGCGTGAACAACAATACGGCTGCCATAGGCATCCCTGTTGTTTTTGGTGCCGGTCAGCTTGATTTTTAACCAATTATTACCATTGATATTGTTATTCCTGAATAAATGAAAATTCTGATAAACTTTAGACTTGTTTAAAATTTGCATTTTATTGTGATTTGATAAAATATCCAAGTCCCCATCATTATCAAAATCAAAAACAACTGAACCTCTGCCTGCAATGGGCGAAGCTAAACCGGACTCAGCAGAAACATTTACAAAAGTTCCGGAACCGTTATTTCTGAAAAATACCGAAGAATCTTCAATAATAGTCATTGGCAGAAAAGCAGAAACATATCCGGCATTCACATAAAGATCCAAATAAGTATCATTGTCATAATCAAAAAAATTACAACCCCAGGTAGTTTTCCTCAAACTATCTTTAATAGCCCAGGTAAGATCAACGCCCAAACTCAGTGCAACATCCGTAAAAGTGCCATTTCCATTGTTCCGATAAAGACTGTTGGTTCCAATATTGGTTACATAATAATCCATATGTCCGTCTTCATTATAATCTCCCGGAGCAATGCCCATAGCGAACATACTTCTGTCAAACCCTGTTTTTGTACTATTTGCAATAAAACCGACAGCGGGATAATTGTTTTTGAATAGCGCATTAGGGAAAGCATTATATTGCCCAAAATCATTAGCCAAGAGGATATCTACATCATTATCAAAATCATAATCGGTAAAAATACCTGTAAGACCACATCCGGCATCATTAATTCCAAATAAAGCTGCAGATTCTGTGAAAGTTTTATTGCCATTATTTATATAGAATAAATTTTCAATACAGACAGGAACATAAGCTGAAGGATTTCCTAAACTGTCATAGGTAAAACTCATATCCTGTAAATGATTACTGACATAAATATCCAAAAACCCATCCACATTAAAATCGCCCATTGAAACACTTTCACCGTTTGATATATTATTTATACCGGCTACTATACTGATATTTGCCAATCTTCCATTTCCTAGATTTTCCAATAAAATATCCGGCTTTTTATAAACTCCAAATTGAGACTTCAACCCGCTTGTTGAAATGAAGAGATCTTTATCTCCGTCATTATCGATATCCCCGGCTATTGAAGAAATTGTAATAAGGCTGTCTATGAAATAATACTCTCTCAAAGTGATTACTTCTGCAAGAACATTTGTAAAAGTACCGTTTCCGTTATTTTTGTAAAGTGCAGCTGACCCTAAACCTCCCGGGACAAAAAAGTCTTCATACCCGTCATTGTTATAATCAAATAAACAAACTCCCCCACCGCTGTCATTTAATTGTTCACGACTGAAATTTATACCTGCAAATCGGCCTATTTCGGTAAAAAATTGAGCAGACTGAGATTGTGACAAGAAGGTGCAAATAAAGAAACAAAGTAAAGTTTTCATGTTAATCAAATTTTCCAAAACAATATAAAATCAATCTTTTTTGGAAAACATCATTTATATAAATTTCCAAGGCTTATAAAAATAAGAAAAGCCCAAAAAGAATTTCGTTTAAAAATCAAAAACAGTCTAAAATTTATATCTTTTTTAGACTATTCAGATATTTACCTTAGCCTCCTGTCCTCACATCGCTAAAAGCCTGATCAGAATCATTTTACGCTATTGAAAACAACAGGATTATTAAAAAGAGATTCTTCATAAACAGGGTTCAATTTTATAAACTGTACCAAATATAATAATTTTCTTTGTTTTAAGCGCCTTGTTAAACACCAAAATCGCGATTTAACATAATTTGACAATCGAGACACTTTTATAAAAGTATTTATTAAAAAAGCTCAAAGCATAAAGTTGCTTTGAGCTTGTATTATTTAGTAAGGATTTGTTACACTATTACAAAACGATAATAATCTACTAAATATAATTAATACAAAAAAATGACGCTTACGGCAATTTTTCCAAAAATTCATCAATAACATATTCTCCATCAATAATTAGCTTGTTATCATAGCTTATAATTTTGTGTCTGTATCCTTCTTTTTCAATAGTCAATTCAATGTGTACTCTATCATTTAACTGATACTCTTCGAGTTTATCCGAAAATTCACCATTTGCACCAGTCTCAAAAGTTTCCTCTTTTCCGGTAACTTTATTTAATATGATAATCCTTACACCTGCCAAAGGCGCATTTGTTGCCTTGTCTTTAATAATACAGGTGAGTGTAAATTCAGGAATTCTGAGAATAATATCAGCATTTGTAATGTCTTCTGATTCAGAGATTTTTATTGATGCAGCTTGACCTCCCAAAAATTTATCTTTAGATCCTATTAGACTGTAAATCTCATTGGCCTCGTAAATAACAATGCTATATTCACCTTTTTCGTCCGTTTTTACAAATGTCAATATAGTTCCATCTGCTTTTAAAAGTTTGACTTCTGCATCGGCCAATAAATTTCCTTTGTTGTCAGTTACCTTTCCTTTGAGGTATTTTGAAGATTCAAAAGGTTTTAATATTTCAAACATGTAAATATCATCATCACCTTTGCCGCTATCCCGATTTGATGCAAAGTATCCTTTTTTCTGTTCTTTGTCAATTATCAGCGAAAAGTCATCAAAGTTGGTATTGATTGGAGCACCCATATTCAATACTTTTTCTACGGTTTTATTATTCATCACTGCCATGTAAATATCCAAGCCGCCTAAGCCGGTATGTCCCTCTGAAGCAAAATAAAGCGTTCCGGTTTTATCGTGTACAAAAGGATACATCTCATCCCCTTCCGTATTGATTTTTTCACCCAAATTTATCGGTTCTCCCCACTCAGATCCGTTAATTATCTCAATTTTATAAATATCTGTACCACCAAAGCCACCGGGCATATCACTTGCAAAGTACATAGTTTTGCCATCCTCAGTCAAACTGGGATGACCAACAGAATATTCCGCATTATTAAACTTAAAGGGTGTATCTTTCTGCCATTTACCTTCAACATTTTGGCTAAAAAAAATCTGAAGTTTTACTACCCCTTCCTTGCTTTTGCCATTATAATTATTTCGAGTAAAAGCAATTATAGCGCCTTCTTTTGCGAATGAGGCCGCACCTTCATGCATACTTTTATTGATAATGCCTTTATTATCTATACTCTGAGCTGCCAAAATTTGACCGTCAGCTGATATTTCTGCCTGATAAAGATCTAAAAATGGTTTTTGATTCCAGCTGTAGCTTTTTTTGATGGGTTGCACACCCTGAACAAGAGTTGAGGTGTAAACAAGCTTTGAATTATAATAGGCTGGAGCAAATTCCTGATGAGCAGAATTCATATCCAAATTTATAACTTTATACCTTCCTTCATCTTTCAAAAACTCTTTTACACCATGTCCTTTTTCTAAAAACTCTTTGGATCTGATATCAGCGGGATGTTTTTCAGCATATTCAATCAGCCATTTTTCCGATTCGCTATATTTACCGTTCGATTTCAAAACCATTCCATAATAATACATGTCAGAATCTGTGAATTCACCTTCTAAAATGAATTTTGAGTAGGCATCTTCCGATTCTGCAAACATCCCCAAATTTCTGTATGATTCAGCTAATCGACGTAGGCCTTCAGGCGAAAGCTTGACAGATTCATTATAGTACCCAATCGCCTTTTTGTAAGCAAAACGATCAAATAATTTATCCGCTTTTATTTCAGAAGTACTTTTTTGTGCAAATACTGAACTGAACATTAAGAGAAAAATACTGCTGTATATGTATCTTTTAACCATATTTTTAGAAAAAATTAATTTTAAAAATACCTCACAGATCTGATTTTCTGTTTCGAAGTGATGATGAAATCATATCTGAGCATCAGCTCATGACTTCCACCATGATAACGCACCGTCTGCAAGGCATAAGACCAGTCGAAAGCATACGAGAAAAATAACTGTTCTGTAATGTTATAACCTGCAAGAATCCCAAAAGCATCCCCTGTTCTTAGCATAGCTCCTATGTGGAATATCTTTTTCCAAACCAACGATGCCGTTAAATCAACTTCAATTGGTGTTCCAACTGTCATTTTAACAAAAGTAGTAGGCTTTAAGTCTAAATCTTCTGTCAATTTGAACTGATAACCGGCTATCATAAAATAATGTCTTTTTTCCTTTAAAGCAATATTGGGATTTGCTCCTGGTTTCAAGTCGTTTTGCAGCAGTCTTGGCGTTGATAAACCCGCATAAAATCTATCGCGGGTAAAATATAAACCGAAACCGAAGTTTGGCGCTACTGAAGCTCCTGCAGATTGAAAAGACTGGTCATAAGTTTCATCCAAATCTAACTGGCTCAGTTTGGCTCTAAGAAAATTCAACCCTCCTTTTAAGCCCATTGCAAGCGTAGATTTCTCACCCAATTTAAGCCTATACGCAAAATCGAAATACAGAGAAGTATTATTAATGGGTCCAATTTTATCATTCATAATGGACATACCCAATCCAAGATTTTCATTTTTGAATGGCGTGTGAACTGTAATTGTCTGTGTCATCGGTGCTCCAGCAAAACCTACCCATTGTGAGCGGTGCAATGCTGTAATTGTTAAAGCATCGCGACTGCCTGCATAACCCGGGTTAATGGCCAAAGTATTATACATATAATGCGTAAACATTGCATCCTGTTGTGCATTGGCATCAAAACTGAAGAATGCAGCAGCGGCCAGCAATAATATATTTTTTAAAATTCCCATACAATTAGTATTATTAGAATTTTCAATTTTTATTTAGTTCTCTTTATTTATATAGATTGAGCCTTTCACCGGTTTATTGCCATCTCCAAAGTCTAAGATATAGAAATAAACTCCTGTGGGAAGCACTTCTCCACCTATTACTAACCCATGTGTTGCTCTGCCATCCCAAGTATTATCATAAGGTTTGGCACTATAAACCAAATTACCCCAGCGATTAAATACTTTAAATTCATTGAGCGGATAATTTTTAATTCCACGAATTACATAAAGATCATTGACTCCATCACCATTTGGAGAAAACCCTTCCGGAATATTCAGCTCGCAAGAAATCGGGCTGCAGGGATCCAAAGGATCAGAACTCTGAGCAATCTCCTCCCCATTATTGATTCCGTCATCATCACAGTCCAAATCATTCCAAACTGCTGAAGGGGTTAGCGATTGGCTGGCCAATTCAAAATCACATGGGTTAAAAGGGTTGGTGTCATCTATTATTTCAATTCCATTTATTACACCATCACCATCACAATCAGCGGCATTCCAATCACCACCCTTTGCAACTGTGATGCTAGTAGAATCGTAGCTGCATGGATCGACAGGATTGCTGGCATCTGTCATTTCATTACCGTTTGTTACACCATCACCGTCACAATCCAAAGCAGTCCAATCAATTGATGGAGTAAGGGTTGCATTGACTAAAATAAAACTGCAGGGGTCTGTAGCATCAGTACTGTCTGCTGTTTCAGTGCCGTTTATGACACCATCTCCGTCACAATCGGCTGCATTCCAAATTCCGCTTTGTGCAAGCGTTACACTGGCATTTATATATTCACATGGATCATTCGGATTTGTATTATCACTGACTTCTGTTCCATTTACAACTCCGTCTCCATCGCAGTCGATTGTATTCCAAGCTACAGTTTGTGCTACTGTAATACTTGCTGTAAGGAATGAACAGGGGTTATTAGGATTCGTTGAATCACTAACTTCAGTGCCGTTTATAACACCGTCTCCATCACAGTCAAGAGTATTCCAATTTCCACCTGGTATTAGTGTAATACTTGCCGTAATAAAATCACAAGGATCAAGAAGATCTGTACCGTCTGTTATTTCTGTTGCATTTAATACACCATCACCATCGCAATCTGTTGCATTCCAAGCGGGGCTTGTTGCTAAAGTTACACTTAAAATATCGAAGCTGCAGGCTATGGTCGGATCAGTGGCATCTAAAAGTTCTGTACCGTTCACTACGCCATCGCCATCACAATCGACTGCATTCCAAGCGCCACCCTGTGCAAGTGTGATACTACCAGTAACAAAACTGCAGGGATCTGTTACAATTGTCAGATCAGTAATCTCAGTTCCGTTCACAACTCCATCACCATCACAATCGGCAGCAGACCATGCTGATGAAGGAAGGACAGTTGCACTGGATAAAAGGAAGGAACAGAAGTTATTCGGATCAGTTCCATCTATAATTTCAGTACTGTTTACAACAGCGTCACCATCGCAGTCAAAAGCATTCCAATTTCCTCCTTGAGGAAGTGTGACATTGCTAAGAACAAAATCGCAGGGGTTTAATTCATCGGTATTATCTGTCACTTCTGTACCATTTATAACTCCGTCACCGTCACAATCAACTGTATTCCAGGCAGCTCCCTGTACTGATGTAACATTTGCTGCAATATATTCACAAGGTGCTGTAGGATTGGTTCCATCTGCAACCTCTACTGAGTTAATAACACCGTCACCATCACAATCGGAGATGTTGAATGCTGCGCTTTGAACAACAGTAACATGTAATAAATCAAAACTGCAGAAATCATTTGGCAAGGTACCATCTGCTATTTCAGTGACATTGATAACACCATCTCCGTCGCAATCTACTAAATTCCATTGGCCACCTTGAGTTAACGTAATATTTGCCGGGATAAAACTGCATGGATTGGTAGGATTTGTGCCGCCTGCAATCTCTGTGCTGTTAATAACACCGTCTCCGTCACAATCCAAACTGTTCCAAGCAACTGAAGGTATAAGAGAAATACTCAGCAATTCAAAGCTGCATGGATCAACGGGATTAGTACTGTCGAGAACTTCTATGCTGTTTGTAACACCGTCTCCATCACAATCTGAATTATTCCACAAAGCTGTTTGTCCTAAAGTGATACTTGAACTGATAAAACTGCATGGATTATTTGGATTGGTTGAATCTGTAACTTCTGTACTATTAATAACACCGTCACCATCACAATCTAAAGGATTCCAAGCGCCACCCTGTGGCAGTGTTACACTTGAAACTAAATAACTGCAGGGGTTTGACTGATTTGTTCCATTGCTGATTTCGGTACCATTAGTTACACCGTCTCCGTCGCAGTCTGCATTATTCCATGCACCAGTTTGAGCAAGAGTAATACTTGTATTATTGTAATTGCAGGAATTAGTCGGATTTGTTCCATCTGAAAGTTCAGTGCCGTTAATAACACCGTCACCATCACAGTCGGCAGTACTCCATGCACCACTTTGAGCAAGGGTAATGCTGCCGGACAAATAACTGCATGGATTATTTGGATTGGTTGCATCTATAACTTCTGTGCCGTTTAAAACCCCGTCACCATCACAATCGGCAATGGTCCAAAGTCCAGTCTGAGGTACAGTAATACTTGCAACCAAATAATTACAAGCATTGTTCGGATTTGTACCATCGGCCAATTCTGTTAAATTTACAACACCGTCCCCATCACAATCAGCAATATTCCACAGACCTCCTTGTGATAGTGTAATACTTGAAGGCAAATAAACACATGGATTCGTCGGATCAGTAGCATCGGCAGTTTCAGTACTATTTAATACGCCGTCACCATCACAGTCAAATCCTGACCAACTGCCTCCCTGTGGAAGCGTAACACTGTTTGGATTATAGCTGCAGGGGATATTAGGATTAGTTCCATCTGTTATTTCAGTTCCGTTAATTACACCATCACCATCACAGTCGGCAAGCAGCCAAAGTCCGCCTTGAGGAAGCGTAACACTTGCCGGAAGATAATTACAAGGATCCAAAGTATTGGTACCATTAGTTACCTCTGTTCCATTACTGACACCGTCACCATCACAATCGGCAGCAGAATTATTGTTAATAACAGCAAAAGAGGACGAAGCTGAAGTACAGGAATTAAAATTGGTATAAGTAAATTGATAAGAACCGGATGCTAAACCTGAGAAAACAGCAGATGACCCTGATCCGCTTATGGTTGTTCCCCCAATACTTTCTGTAACTGTCCATGCACCTACAGGTAAATTAGATAGATAAACTGAACCCAAAAAAACGGAACATGTGGGCTGAGTGATTGAGTCAATTACCGGTGCGCTTAATTGCGCTGCCTGTGTAATTGAAACAAAGGAAACTACAATTGTATTACAACCATTCTGATCACTGACTGTCACAGAATATGTGCCTACTCCCAAACCTGTTGCTGTAGCAGTATTTTGAACAGGTGTGCTATTCCACAAAAAATTATAAATTCCTGATCCTCCACTTGGAGACACAGTTGCTGAACCTGTAGATCCACCGAAACAAATTACATTTGACTGATTGCTGATAGGTGCTGAAATAGCTGAAAAAGGACCAACAATCGTCACTAGAGCAGTGGAAGAAATTGAACATCCATTCAGGTCAGTTACAGATACGGAATAAGTACCTGCCCCCAAGCCTGTTGCAGTAATTGTTGTTTGAACAGGGTTTGTACTCCATGAGTAGCTGTAAGTTCCGGAACCGCCTCCTCCAAGAACTGTTGCAGAACCAGTAACATCACCAAAACACAAAACATTAGTTTGATTACTTATGAAAGCTGTCAGTGGTGCCGAGGGTCCGGTAATTGTTACAGATGTATTAGTTGTGGCGGTACATCCATTTGCATCGCTTACAGTTACAGTGTATGTTCCTGCAGTAAGACCGGTAGCTGTTAAAGAAGTTTGTGCAGGTATAGTACTCCATATATAATTATAAAATCCTGACCCGCCAAAAGCCATAACTTTTGATAAACCATTGTTTCCATTAAAACAGAGTACATTGGTCTGTAAACTGATATTGGCTGCTAATGATGAGCTTGGTCCTGTAATTGCTGTTGCGGAGATTACTGATGCTGGACATCCGTTAGCATCGGTCACTGTTACAAAATAATTTCCTACAGTTAAACCAGTTGCAATTGCTGAGGTTTGTGCAGGAAAAGTGCTCCAAATATAATTATAAACCGAAGTTCCTCCCAATCCCTGCACAGTAGCTGTTCCTGTATTTTCGCCAAAACAAAGCACATTGGTCTGACCGCTGACAATTGCACTTAAAGCTGTACTTGGTTCAGTTATAGTAATTGAATTAATAATGCTTGCTGTACATCCATTTGCATCAGTTAGCGTTACAGTATAGCTGCCGGCAACAAGACCCGTTGCAGTTGCTGTAGTCTGAGCAGGAATTGTACTCCAGTTGTAGTTATAAGACAATGTGCCGCCTATTGCTAATACCGTTGCACTGCCATTAGAATTTCCAGAACAAAGTACATTTATTTGGGAAAAAGTAGCTGATAAGGCAGATAAAGGACCATTAATAGTAACATTATTCACTGATGTTATTGAACAACCACTAGCATCAGATACTGTCACAGAATAATTTCCTGCAACAAGTCCCGTTGCAGTAGCAGTAGTTTGTGCCGGTAAAGTATTCCACAAATAAGTATAAGCTGAGGAGCCGCCAAGTGCTGTAACGCTTGCGGATCCATTGACATCGCCAAAACATGAAATATTTGTCTGACTGCTGATGTTCGAACTCAACGGAGCTGATGGACCGGTAATTGTTACTGATTCAACGACTGTAACAGAACAGCTGTTTTGGTCTGATACAGTTACTGAATAAACACCTGCCGTCAGGCCTGTAATCGCTGCAGTTGTCCTTGCAGGTATTGTTCCCCATATAAAATTGTAGGCTCCGGATCCACCTGCTGCTGAGACTGTTACGGCTCCATTTGTCGCTCCAAAGCATAGATTATTATTTTGAGAAATAACTGCAACTGACAAAGGTGCAGATGGTCCTGTGATAGTTGCGGTTGCAGAAGCTGTTGCAGTGCAGCCATTTTGATCACTGACAGTAACTGTATAATTGCCTGCTGTAAGTCCAGTTGCTAATGATGAGGTTTGTGCAGGTATTGTACTCCATAAATATGTATAAAGGAAAGTTCCTCCATTGGCATTTACAACTGCAGAACCATTCAGATCACCAAAACAGAGAACATTCGTTTGTCCGCTAATGCTTGCAGAAAGGGGCAATAAAGGTTGATTGATGCTAGTAGAAGAAGTTAAAGAAATCGTACATCCATTAACATCGGTTACTGTTACTGTGTAGTTTCCAGCAGCTAGTCCAGTTGCTGTAGCGGTTGTTTGTGCAGGAACTGTATTCCAAAGATAATTGTATGAAAGCGATCCACCGGAAGCTGTGACATTTGCAATACCTGTTGATTCTCCAAAACAGAGTACATGAGTAGGGCTATTCATTACAACTGACAGTGCAGAAGCAGGTCCTGTAATAGTGACCGATGCACTAACTGCAACGGTACAGCCATTCGCATCAGATACGGTAACAGTGTAAACACCCGGATTCAATCCGGTCACTAATGAAGTATTCTGTGCCGGGACAATATTCCAAAGATAGGTATAAAGATTTGTACCACCTGTTGCAGTTACAGTTGCTGAACCATTTGCATCAGCAAAACAGCTGACGTTTGTCTGGCCAGTTAGTGAAACACTCAACGCAGATGAAGGCTCAGTAATTGTTACATTTGCTGTTGATGTAACGCTGCAACCATTTTGGTCAGTTACAGAAACGGTATAGCTACCTGCAATTAAACCGGTTGCAGTAGCAGTATTTTGTACTGGTATTGTACTCCAAAGATAGTTATATACTGATGAGCCACCGCTTGCGACTGCTGTAGCAGAACCACTTGACTGACCGAAACACAGTATATTTGTTTGATTGGATAAAACACTAATTGCAGTCGGCTGTCCGGTGATTGTTACCGAAGATTGAATAGTTGAAGTACAGCCATTTGCATCACTTACTGTTACAATATAGGTCCCAGCACTCAAACCTGTAGCAATAGCCGAAGACTGTGCCGGTATTGTATTCCACAGATAGCTGTAAGATAGTGATCCTCCTACTGCATTAACAGTGGCTGAACCAGTAGTTTCACCAAAACAAAGTACGTTTGTCTGACTACCGATTGAAGCGGATAATGGTACAGCAGGTCCAGTAATTGTTACAGAAGCAGTTTGAGCAGCGGTACATCCGTTTGCATCTGTTACTGTAACTGTATAAACACCGGGACTGAGACCTGTTGCAGTGACAGCATTTTGAGTAGGTACAGTACTCCAGATATAATTATAAGCTGAAGACCCCCCTGATACCGAAACTGTAGCAGTTCCTTCAATCTGACCAAAACAAAGGCTATTTGTCTGACTGCCGATTGCAACAGTTAAAGCAGCAGACGGGCCGGTAATTGTTACGGAAGCACTTTGTGCAGCAGTACAGCCATTGTTATCAGTTACTGTTACTGAATAAATTCCTGCTGACAATCCCGTGGCAGAAACAGTATTCTGAACAGGAACTGTATTCCAAATATAATTGTAAGATAATGACCCACCACCGGCTATGACAGTAGCAGATCCACTGTGAGCTCCAAAACAAAGAACATTATTTTGAGATCCTATTGCAGCCGTTAAAACTGATGCAGGAGCGGTTATCGTTACGGAAGCATTTACGGAAGCAGTACAACCATTGTTATCGCTTACAGTTACTGTATAAGTTCCTGCTGTAAGTCCTGTAGCTGTGTTAGAATTTTGTGTAGGTATAGTATTCCAAATATAATTGTATGCTAATGACCCACCATTTGAAGTTACCGTAGCTGATCCAATATTATCCCCAAAACAAATTATATTATTTTGAGCCGTAATACTTGCTGAAAGCACATTTGAAGGGCCTGTAACTGTTACTCCAGAGGAAATGGCAGAGGTACAGCCATTTGCATCAGTAACTGTGACTGAATAAATTCCAGCTGATAAACCTGTTGCGGTAGCGGTTGTTTGAGCAGGTATACTATTCCAACTATAATTATAAACCGAAGACCCGCCGCTTGCAGATACAGTTGCAGAGCCGATTGATTCTCCAAAACAAAGTATATTTGTTTGTGAGGTGATTGAAGATGAAAGAGGTACAGAGGGTCCAGTGATCGTAACTGAAGCCAATACAGTTGTTGAGCAACCATTTGCATCGCTTACAGTTACTGTAAATATTCCAGTTGATAATCCTGTTGCAGTAGCAGTTGTTTGAGCAGGTGTGGTATTCCAAAGATAATTATATAAACCTGATCCGTTAGTTGGTGTGACAGTAGCTGAACCAGCATCACCAAAGCAACTTATGTTAATCTGAGCAGTGATTGAAGCACTCAAAATACCAGTTTGTCCATTTATAGTAACAGTAGTTACAGCAATGCAGTTGTTTTGATCTGTTACTGTTGCAGTATAAATACCGGCTGCAAGATTTACAGCAGTAGCAGAAAGCTGACCATCAGACCAATCATAAATATAAAAACCGGTACCTCCGGAGCCAATTACCTCAGCGGCACCATTAAGATCACCAAAACACAACTCATTTGTTTGACTGACAAGTGCAATAGATAAAGGTGAAACAGGTTGAGAAACAACACCGGAACCGGTAGTTGTACAACCATTATTATCAGTAACTGTCAAATTGTAAGTTCCTGCTGACAATGAAGTAAGATTATCAGCTGTACTGCCGTTTGACCATAAATAGTTATAAGCAGCAGTGCCTCCGTTAACTAGGGACGAAGCAACACCTACAGAATCTCCAAAACAGAGATTACCGGAAGTATTTACAGTGACAACTAATGCCGTTGAAGGTTCTGAAATTACTATTGTGATAGGATCTAGACAACCGTTATCATCGCTGACAGTTACTGTATAAGTACCTGCAATGAGTCCAGTAACCGAAAGCGTTGTAGCACCATTTGACCAGTCATAAAAATAATTTGGCGTACCACCTGAAACTGAGAGGGTAACAGCTCCATTTGATTCACCAAAACAATTGACATTATTTTGTGATACAACTGAAGTGCTAATAGCGCTTGAGGGGCCGGTAATTGTTACTGAAGTTGTTGCCTGACAGGCATTGTCATCTGTAACTGTGATCTGATGAATGCCGATGTTCAGAGCTGTAGCAGTGGATGTCAATTCTCCGTTTGACCAATCAAAAACATAAGAACCGACTCCTCCAATTGCGGATACTGTTGCGGATCCAAAATCACCAAAACATAACACATTATTTTGACTGCTGATAGAGACCGTCAAAGGCGAAGCGGGACCAATAACAGTAACCGAATCTATTACAGTACATCCAAAATCATCAGTAACGGTAACTATATAGGTACCTGAATTTAAGCCATTGATAGTTTGTGTGAACTCTCCGTTTGACCAACTGTAATAATAAGAACCTGTTCCCCCTGATGGGTTGGAGGTAGCTGAAGCTGAACCTGTGCCGAAACAAAGTAGACCCGAAACCGATGTAGTAGTTGAAAGTGGCTGTGCAGGTTCTGTAATCTCAATAGACGCAGACACAGTACACCCTACAGCATCGGATACAGTTATACTGTAGATTCCTGCAGGCAAATTACTTAAATTAAGTGAAGTAGCTCCGTTAGACCATACAAATGTGAGCGGATCTGTTCCTCCGGCAGTGGTTACATCAATAATACCTGTTGAATCGCCATGACAGTAAACAACATCAAATGAATATTCAATAACAGGCCCATTAGATAATGGGGGAAACAATTCAACATCAATGGATGGTACTGAACTGCAGGAAGGGTCAGAAACAACGGTGAAGGTATAAATTCCTTCATCTAAACCCGAAAAAACAGCAGAGGTACCAGATCCTGAGATAGTGTTTCCATTGATACTTTCTGTAATGGTCCAGGATCCAATTGAAGGAAGACCTGTAAGGGTAACGGAACCCAACGTATTACAAGTAGGATTTGTAACAACATTAATAACCGGAGCTGATGGAAAAGGAACAGCAGTAACAGTTATCGAGGCAGAACTGACGGTACATAAGCCATCAGTTACAGATACTACAAAAACACCTGAAGTTGAAACAATTATTGATTGGGTAGTTTCCCCATTTGACCAAAGATAATTTGCTGCCGGACTTGAGCTTAATATTACATTGTCACCTGTACAAAAAGACAGTGGTCCGTTAGCCGTAACTGTAGGAATGCCAAGTGATGAAATACTGGAAATAACAACTGATGCCGTGGCAATGCAATTATTTTGATCAGTAACAGTTACTGTATAGCTGCCTATTCCCAAACCTGTTGCCGTTGCTGTCGATTGAGCCGGTATTGTATTCCATAAATAAGACAAAGCCCCAGTACCGCCTCCGGCTGTTACAGTTGCAGATCCTGTAGTTTCTCCGGCACAGAAGACATCGCTTGAAGAAGTAATTGTCGCAGTTACTGACGTTGCAGGAGAGCTTATTGTGACAGAAGCTGTTGATGAAGTACAAAAATTGGATTCACTTACGGTTACTGTATATACACCCGCAGCCAATCCGGTAGCTGTAGAGGTTGACTGAGCAGGAACTGAACTCCATATAAAATTATAAGCGCCTGATCCGCCAATACCTTGAGCACTTGCAATCCCAGTATTTTCTCCGAAACAAAGTATATCGGTAAATCCAGTAATTGAAGCTGAAAATGGAGAAACAGTATACCTGACAACAACACGACCGCCGGCCCCATTTCCACCTACTCCATTTGTTACACCTACTCTAAAGCCGCCACCGCCGCCTGCTCCGGGAAGATTGCCATTCCCACCTGATAAACCGCCTCCTAAACCTCCAGTACCGCCATTTGCACCTGCTCCGCCGTTTCCACCTGAACTGGAAGAACCAAACCCTCCACTTGAGCCATTAACAAAACCTGTAATACAACCAGACCCAGGAAGACCATCTGTAGTTGTTCCTAATCCGCCGCCTATACCACCGCCAGCTACAATTGCAGAAAAAGCACTTGCTCCTCCGTTAGAACCGGATGCTAAGGGCACTGCAGAACCGCCAGCTCCAATGGTATAATTTATTACTTGCCCGGGTGTGACAGATATAGTTTGTGTTCTGTAACAACCACCACCTCCACCACC
>CAINVS010000663.1 GCA_903854205.1 uncultured Bacteroidota bacterium
CATCCTTTGACATTTCGTATTTATATACCTCAAATCTAGCTTGTATGTATTCATAATTCCATTGCCCTGTTCTTGCACCATGTATCCGCTCAATTTGTTCCACAAAATGTTGAATTTTTGATTCAGGAATTTGATGTTTTTTTAATAGGTCAATGAAGGCATTTTTTCTTTCGGTTTCATCCAAAAATCCCCGATTTTTAATTGGTGTAAAACCTTTTTCAATGATCAGCATATCCTCAGCCGCAACCCAGTCTTTTTTTTTCAGATAATCAGATCTTTTATCTGCTACAGACAAAGTATCAATTGTATTTGAGGTTTTTGATTTAGTGCTGTTTTCGCAGGAAATAAACAGAGCTGTTGTGGAAATTAAAAATACGAGAATTTTATTTTTCATTTTGACTTCTTTTATTTTTGAATGAATTAACAAATTTAACCCAGATTCGTCATTAGAGTTCGTGATGAAAGCCTAAATGGCAAAGAAAATAAGTGCTCACGGAGTTTTTTGGGGTGAAGAAATAGTTGCCCCTATTTTAAAACCCAAAAAACGAGTAAGTGCTTAGTTTCACAGCAATTTAGGTTTGGAATAGAATTTCTAATGACGGATCTGGGTTTAGCATATCCGCTAAAGTTTTCTGTATTGTCTTTCGGTCAGATATCGGAGCATAAAATTATTTTCAGGGGCTTTATTTAATCGCTTAACCCTCTTTTCTTCCAAACGCAGGTTATTGCATTAGTGATTTCATCTGGGTGTACCCACTACGATTGAACTACTCCAATTCCACGCATAATATAACTGATTGACATTCTGTTCGTAGGTCATTCCGTTTGCTGGATCACTAACTAGAATAGCTCCATTTGCTGAAATTCTTTGTAACATAATAAAATGTCCAACCTGTGGGTTATTGGATGGATTTACAAATGCAATTAATTTCCATCCTGAGGAAAGTGTGTTGAATAATTCTTGAGGATTTGCCGGATACTGTACAGACCAAGCTCTGAAGTTATAAGAATTAAGTACAGATATGACCTCATTGATTCGAGCAGGTCTATTTTGAGGCCATCCAGTTAACCTGGAGACTACTTGGGCTTGACTCTGATAAAAATTTGCTTGCTCTAACACACTTTGGATACATGATGCCCAACACCACATTGAAGCTTCTTGTTGTCTAATTTGAGCCTCTGATTGATTTAAATTAAATAAACAAAATACAATTAGCAGTAAGGTGATTTTTTTCATGGTTTTTATGTTGGTTTTATTGTGAGATGCATAGCAGTCTGCGTCTTGGCGCCAGTACTGATTGCCATTATTTAGATTAAAAACAAAAGGAGCTGAAGTCTTCGATGATTTATTAATGTTTTGATTTTGGAAAGACACTATTTTGCATTACTAAATTGAATGCTGTTTTAATAACATACTTTTTTTAAATTACACACTTAGCGGGATAGTGTCCTTTAAATTTTCCAGGCTTACCAATACTTAAATAAAATGATAGCTATTGGTATTATTATTTCATTCTATTCCCATTTGAGTAATACCAATTATCCCCCATATTTGCCCTGTTCCCATTTGAATAATACCAAGTATCTCCTATGTTTGCCCTGTTACCATTTGGATGGTACCAAGTATTGCCAATATTTGCTCTATTACCGTTTGGATGATACCAAGTTTCACCGATATTTGCTCTATTTCCGTTTGGGTGATACCAAGTTTCCCCGATATTTGCTCTATTTCCGTTTGGGTGATACCAAGTACTGCCTATATTTGCTCTACTACCGTTTGTATGATACCAAGTTTCTCCGATGTTTGCCCTATTGCCGTTTGAGTAATACCAAGTATCTCCGATATTTGCCCTATTTCCATTTGGATGATACCAAGTATTGCCAATATTTGCCCTATTGCCGTTTGAGTGATACCAAGTATCTCCGATATTTGCCCTATTCCCATTTGGGTAATACCAAGTATTGCCGATATTTGCCCTATTGCCGTTTATATCATAAATAGTTTCACCCCCTACATAAATTATTAAAGCTTCCAGATTTAAAAACCTTGACAAATTGTAATTGGGAAAATTTTGTTGGGGCTTCAAGTAGAATAATTCAGGCATTAAAAAATAGAGTTGAACAGGAAAAGTTTGCCCAAAGGAATAAACAAAACTGAATAAAATCAAAGTTGTCAAAGTAAATTTTTTATTCTTCATTTGCCAATGATTTTCTTAATGTTGTAATATTTTGTAATTTATTTCTGCACTTACTTCTGCTAACTTTTTTTGCATAGAGAAGGCAAGGATTTTCAGCAATAAAACTCATTAGAAGTACAAAACTTGAATTGAATATTTTACGATCATATAAGCGGGAACCGCTGCTTTTTAAAGCGGTTGTTATGGTCTGCCCTTTCTTTTCGAACGTTATGAACTATACTTGTCATTTAACCCTAAACCGTTAAAAATTTGCTCTTTCAGTTTTTCAATTCGTCCAATTCTTGTCTGTGTTTGTTTGGGTTGTGAAAAATGAAGAATGTAGCCCCTTTGTCGGCCGGGAGTCAAAGCATAAAATGCTTTTTTAAAAGCAGGGTCAATTTCAAATGCTTTTGTTAACTCTTCAGGAATGGGGTCATGATTTTTTTTAAACTCAACTTTTTTTCCGCTCTCCTCTATCAAAATTGCTTCCAGAATATATTCCTTCAAAATATCTTTTACTTTTTCAATATCTGTTGGATTTGTAAATTTTATTAACCTGTCAGATTGTAAATTACCTTGCTGTTTTAGGATTTTATGCTTGTCTGTCAATAATACACCTTTGAAAAAACCAATATTTGCAGACTCTTTAAGCGCATTAATTGTAACAATATTTTTTCCATAGTGTGTATAAACAGGAACGCCCCATTTGATTTCTTCAGTCAAACCTGTTTCAAAAACTATTTGTCTCAGTAATTCCAGCTCTTCAACCCAATTCAATACTTTACATTGTGGTGTACCGCCATATTTGCAACGCATACAGCCGTCAGTGAGATATTTGTCAACTTTTGTATTCATTATTTAATTCACATTTCCTGATTATTATGTCGCTTTAGGCTTGCTCCTTACCTTTTGCAGCAAAAAGAATTGAAAGTTTTGGAGTACTAGGCCGCCTAAATGGACTTATACATACTTTCTTCATTTCTGAAAGATGGCCTAGTTTTTTAAAAAGTCATTAGTAAGGAAACACAGACAAAAATTGGAACTACTGACAAAATTTGTACAGACTTTTGCGTTGCAAAAGTGTTGCTGGAACTTATTTTGGGGTATTTAGTATTTCCCTAAATTAGTTTCATCAAATTGTCAAAAGATAATCAATTAATAATCCTATTTTATCCTGTATTTATACTGTCTGCCGTCGGCATGTTTCAATAGCACAATACTGTCCCCCGGTTTGTAGCTCATATCAGCATATTCGATAGGCACAATTACCTTTCCTCCCGGACCTACAACACCAATCAGACCTTTGTCATTGACTAAAAATGCCTTGTTTGGCAGAATCATCAGGTCATCGTATTTGGCAGGTAAAACAACGCCCTGTTTCAAAGAAACAACGCCCCATTTTGCACCTTTTGCTGCAAAGAAATATCCGGCTTCGGGACGGTAATCAAATTCAGTGAATTCGGCAGGAATCAACACTTTGTCCTGTTCGTTGATAATACCCCATTTTTCGCCTTTTTGAACCATATAGGTTTTGGCATCGAGGAACATTATCTTATCATATTTTGGCTGAATAAATATAGTTTTATCCTCACGGGCAAGGCCCCATTTTTTGCCCTTTTTGATGCTGAATACGCGGTAATCCAGGAAGTAGAAAACATCCTCATAAACGAGATCAAAATAGGGTTTCCCGTCGTAGAGGTAGTCTTTTTTTGTGCCCAAAGCCACCTTCAGTTTGTAACTGTCTTCATCCACGCCGATTTCATCATATTTGATGTCAGCCATAACTTTTGTTTGGCCCAGGGAATCTACACGAATAAGGCCAAATTTGCCATTCTGTTTTACTTTCAGCGTGCGCAGATAGGAAAATACAAAGGGTTTCAACTCTTCATAGTCCATTTTCAATACCAAATCGCCTTTGATATCGGCCAAACCCCATTTTCCGTTTTTCAAGACAGTAAAAAATTCATTAAAATACTCGATGTGCTCGAATTGGAATTTACTTTCGGGAGCACAGGGATTTGCTGATTGCTGTACCCACTGATAAATTGTCCAAAAATCATTGCCATTCTGTACCAAGGAGAGTTGCGGCATCGGATGTTCGAAGATTTTATCAAAACAAACAGGGATAAATTCTTTGCCCTCATTGGTCAGGATGCCCCATTTGCCATTCTTTTTTACCTTAAATTCATAGCCATTCGATTGAATTTCTTCATAAACTGGTTCGAGCCAGGTAGAGCCATCCTTATTTAGAATGCCGTATTTGTCGCTCTTTTGTACAAAAATACGATGTGGGACCAAAGTATGCTCATAATCCAGCTTGTCATAGACTGCCGGAACCCAAACGGTTCTGTCCTCTTTCAGTAAACCCCATTTTCCTTTGTCGAGTATCTCATAATATTCCAGATTCAATCCAGAGCGATAACGGTGAATAATACTGTCATACTGCGGTTCAGTGATGAATTTTTTGCTGTTGTTTTCATAAAAACCCCAATGCGTTTTTTGTCCGTCATGGATGCGATAAATCTGATCCATGTAAAAGGCAGTATCCGGATAGACGATACTGTCGCGCTTTTGGGCAGAAAGGCTGTAAACTAAAGCTATACAGACTAATATGGTTAAAAAGGTATTTTTTTTCATATCAATATTTAAAAGGAATTTGTATTTAGTCATTCAAATTAAGACAGGCAAAAGCCTATAATTTTTGATTTTATTGAAGAGGCAAATGTAAAATAATAAAACTAATGTATTTAGATGCACCTACGGAGCTCTTTTTCTTCGCACTTTTAGTGCTACAAAGATGCCGCACCGAAGGCTTTTGTATGTCAGTTATTTAATAATGAGTTTCATCACAACTTCCGCACAAATAGTCCAGTCACTTATGACAAGATCCGCACATAAACACTTGTCAATTACTTAACACAGATTCAAGTCATTAGTTACAAGATCTGCTATTGTTCTCATTTGGTGTAAACCGCTTATCGGACATTAACGCTATTTCAACCAACAATGATACAAATATTCTACTTTGTGTACAAGAAATTCATTTGCTTCGTAAAAACGGCAGGCGCCAAGATTGTTTAGCTGAGTTTCAACACCAATTTCAGTAATTCCCAGATCGTAAAAATATTTGTAGGCTGCATTCAACAAATGATGTCCAATTTTTTTGCCTCTGAAAGTCTCATCCACTGCTATCAGACCTATATCTCCCCAATCTCCTTTTTTTGAAAGTGTAACCATACCTGCAATTTCACCGGATTCCATGAAAACAACTACTTCATCGGCAATACTGCGGTTTACCGAATTTTCAATCCAGATGCGGTAAAGCTTTTCATACGCATCTCTTGGAAGTTTAGGATCTAGTTTAAATCGGGAATAAACGCCGCTCTGCAATGCCAAATCATAGAGTTTATCTGATACTTCAACTGCTTTAAAAGATTCGATCTGAGGATGATAATCAGGAGCTTTCGGCAATTCTTTATGGTAAAGGACCTTGGGGCCGACATCAATAAATTGTTGTGAATCATAAGTATATTCAGATATGTCAATCGCTTTTGAAGAAAAAATATAAATGAGTTTTATGCCTTCATTTTTTAATTGAGCAATTGCTTGATTGAGCTCGTCAACAGAAGCGTTTTCAGTTTCAATTTTAGCAATATTGATCCTAAAAAAATCGCTGTCCCAACTTAGTTTTTTAGATTGAAGCATAATTATTCGTCAAAGTTCAAATTTTTATGAATAATGTAATTTGGCCTTCCTTTTGCTTTTTCAAAGGTTTTTCCGACATAAATTCCAACAATTCCAAGCATGAAAATTGTGATTCCGGAGAGGAGCCATATAGACAAAATGAGACTCGTAAAACCCGGTTCTGATATATTTCCGGTTAAGAACTGAATAAGATAGGCCAAACCGATAAGGAATGATATAAAAGAAATAAAGGCACCGAATTTAACCATGAGCCAAAGCGGCTTATCTGAAAAGGCAATCATATTATTGAAAGCCAGCGACAGCAGTTTTCTGAAAGAATAAGATGATTTTCCTTCGGCTCTGTCTGAATGTTTTACCGGTAGGTTTGCAGAATTGAAGCCCACCCATCTTGACATGGTAGGAAAATAACGGATATGATCATTCATCTGCAGGATGGCCTTAGTCACTTTGTTGTGATAAATGCCAAAATTAGCAACTGAGCTGTCCTGCTTGGTTTCAGTCAGATAACTGAATACCGCATAAAACATTTTTGAGGAGAGTTTTTTTAGAAATGAATCCTTTCGTTCGGCTCTTTGTGCATACACAATTTCAAAACCTTCCAGCGCTTTTTTGTACAGATTTGGGATCTCATCGGGTCGGTCCTGCAGGTCGCAGTCCATGACAACTACCCATTCTCCTTTTGCTGCTTCCAGTCCGGCAGTGATAGCATAGTGCTGACCGAAATTTCTGCTCAGTTTTATACCTTTTACTCTGAGGTCTTTATGGCAATTCTCTTCGATTTTTTTCCAGCTGTTATCCGGGCCGCAGTCTTCTATCAGGATAATTTCAAAATCGGCCGTTATGGGTGACACTGATTTTATTATTTCAGATACAAGATCGTCTATAATTTTTTCAGCCCTGTAAACAGGAGAAACAATTGAGAGGAGTGGTTTATTAAAAGACATTTATATAATTTGAGAACCGAACGGAGTGAGCTCCGCGCAGCGAATTTGAGAATCGAACGGAGTGAGCTCTATAATTTGGTAATTTGAAAATTTGAGAACCGAACGGAATAATCTGAAAATAGCGTTAAGATGATATTGTTACAATGAAAATAAATTATATGTATTAAAATCAATGACTTGTAAACTAACTGACATCCCGAATAGGGATGCTTTGCGGACTTTGCTTTCCTTAAAATATAGATAAAGTACAAAAACTTTGCGTTAAAATATAGATCAGCTACATGAGATGAGATCTAATTATTATTTTAAGACATTGAATACTTTCAACTTACAATTTCTTCAAATGCTTTTTCAACAGTTGGATAGTCAAACTGAAAACCGGCTTCCTCCAATCTTTTGGAAACAACTTTTCGGCTTTTCAAAATCAATTCAGCCTCGGTCTGAATGAGCACTGCACCCATGCGCAGCATCCATTCCGGCATTGGCAGACCAAAAGAGATTTTACATGCTTTTCTCAGTTTGGCCATAAAATCTCTGTTCAACTCAGGATTTGGTGCCGCACAGTTTATTACGCCTGCAATATCGGTTCTTTCTATTAAAAAATCAACAATTCTGGCAAAATCGTGCACATGAACCCAGCTTATGTACTGTGTGCCGGGACCCTGTGCCCCGCCCATAAATTTTTTAACCAGACCAAGTATTGGGTCCATCGCGCCGCCCTGTTTTCCAAGCACAATTGTGCTGCGCAATGCAATTTTACGGACATTTGAAGGTACAGGAGCCTCGTTGAAGACCTTTTCCCATGCCTGACTGACACCCACGGAAAAACCTTCTCCGGTTTGTCCGTTATACTCGTCATTTGCAGGTAAATCTCCCCTTGTATCCTTGTAATAAGTGGCTGTACTGGAATTGACCCAGATTTTTGGCGGATTGGCTGCTTTGGCAATAGCCTCCCCCAATACTTTTGTAGAATCAAGTCTTGAGTTGAGTATCTCCGCCTTGTTTTTATCGGTATATCGGCAATTAACCGTTCGTCCTGCCATATTCACAACGGCATCGGCATTGTCCAGTTCGTCAGCCCAAGATTCAATTGTTTTTCCGTCCCAATGTACGTACCTGATATTGCCCTGAGGCGCTTTGGCTCCTCTTGTGAGGATTACAACTTCCCAACCTTTTTTACTGAAAAATTCGGCCAAATAAAGGCCAAGAAAACCGGAACCGCCGGGGATGATTAGTTTCATGGAAATATAAAAAAGTTGAAAGTTATTTGTTGAAAGTTGATTGTTCGTTATCAGTTAACAGATTTGAGTTGCGAATACCAAGTACCAAGTACCAAACACAATTTATAAACTATTTTAATAAAAAAAGCCTTAGTCCTTTAAATTTGTAACGGATACCTTAAATTTGTAAGATGCAATGGTTAAAAAATATAAGAGACTTTTTGGCGGTACTGTTTGAACCGGATATAGTCAATGATTTTGTAGATGACGGCAGACCTTATGAGGTACTTCCGGATATCAGATCTTTTATGGAAAATTCCGTAAAAGGTGATTACAGACTTTATCCCCTCAGAAATGGCTTTTGCAGTTCCTGGGGAAACAGGATTGTGGCCAGAAATGCCGATGGGGAAATGCTTTGGATTACAGAGGGCTGGGGCCGCTGTTTGGCTATTCATCCCGAATCAGTAATTTTTGCAGCAGCAGAGGGCAGTTCGCTTTGTCTTTTTAATGCATCAACGGGCAGGCCACTTCGGGAACCTGTAAACATAGGAATATACCTCGATTTTTTGATTTGGATCGACAAAAACAGATTATTGGGTACCGACGGGAAGTCGCTTTACATCTTTAATGATCATGCGGAACAAATTGATGTTATCGAGGGTGCTATTGATGATGATGGTTTCATCGGCGGGCTTTGCCTGGATTTACACCATCCGGATGTTATTACAATTTTGGATGTAAATGGCCATCGTCTGGTTAAAATTGACTTAAAACTAAGACAGGTTATTACTGAAAAAGATGCAGCATTTGCAGATCAATTGCTTTACACTGCCGGACAACCCTGGATTTGGGCTACAGTGGTGAATGGGACCACAATAGAGGAGATTAGGGTCTATGATGCCAAAAATTTGAGGGAACGCTTTGGTATGGTATTCAAAGGTAAAAAAGGTGTCCGTTTTGCCAATCAGGCCCCGAATGACATCAGTTTTCACAATTTTGTTTCTCTGCCTTCTTTGAGTCCGCTCCGACAATATTTTTTGGTGAATGATAATTCCGGTCTGCTTTGGCTGATTGATGCGCGAACAGGTGATAAAAGAAGGGTTTTTCGCAGAAATCTTCTCGATTTTGTTCTGCATACACATTGGCTTGATGAAGAACATTTTGTTGCAATGCTGGATGGCGGATTTGTGGCTAAAATGAGTGTGAGGGGGACGAAATTGATATGGAAGGAGAATGATTTTTTGTTGAAGTAATTAAATACTTCTTTGTTTGGAGAGTTAAAAACTTATTTATATTTTTAATTGATATTGATAAATTTAAAATGTCTTAAATATGAAAAATTTTCAAATAATAATGAACGCTGGCGATGAGGAATTGTCGTTCGAAGAAAGTAAAATATTGAAAAAACAACTCATGAGTGAGGAGTATGAAGATGATGAAGAAGTA
>CAINVS010000664.1 GCA_903854205.1 uncultured Bacteroidota bacterium
CAAGGTAATACGTTTATCCGAAATGACTGCAAGCACATTTCCTAAATGGTTACTAAGCTCGTAATGCTTGTGCCCACGTACCAATTTCTTGTAATTATAATGCACCATGCAATTGCTGTCAATTAGACTATCAATATTACTATATTCTCCTGTAATAAACGAATAATCGGCTACAAATGTTTTACTTTTTATTAAAAAGTTTTGGGCAACCATTCCAAGTCGTGAACTTCCATAAATATCAAATTCATCCACAGTATATTTCTCCTCAAAATGTTTTGTAGCGCTGTAGAATCTGTTTAGTAAACTGTTATAATAGGTATCACCCCATTTCAACCGTATCAACTCAAAATAATCAATCATGCTGTAATGCATCGAATGATCCTGAGTGTAGCCAGCCCATAAAGGATAGTAGGTTAAAAGCACAGTATAGTAATTGGTTTGTGCTTTAAAGAAACCCAGCCAATTAAAGCCTCCGTGCGCCGGGTATTCATCAAAAATCCGTGTTGAAAGAATTGCTTTATCATAGGCTTCAAAGCAAGCCATCACATCATGCAAATTCTGGCTGTTTAAATAATTACGAATGGCTGTTTCCACGTATGGATCCGAATTGTTTTCATTAAGAAGTATTAATTTAACTACTCTAACATCCAAAGCGTTGACCACCGCCATAAAAATTGTACATCCGTAATTTCCGTAAAGGTAATCGACAACGTCACGATAACTCTGATTGGCAACCAGATCACGAATCATCGACTCTAAATCCGGGCCAAGAGTGCCATAAAAATTAATATATAAGGCTTCAAAGGCAGAAAGATCCACGCTGTATAATGTACGTAAAAATGCACCCTGATCTGCGGAATAGGCATATATCGGGAAGTCATCAAAAGTGGAACACATCATATTCAATAGGTCATTTTTAAAATAACATGACAATGCATTGTCTAGTAAGTAACTAAATTTATATTGGCTCATCACACTTAGCATCCGCGAGGAATCGAGTGCCCCCCATGTGTCGGTAATATTAAAACGAGTCAGAAGATTCGCACCAAGGCTATTATCTAAAAGATTTCTATACTACAGTGGCGGCATTCGTGGAAGAATTCGTTAAATACTATGGTAACCCCGACACCTCTGAGGACCTTAGGGAGTTGCTGGCAAAATACTTGAATCATAGGTTTAGTTATAATCCGCATTACATGTGAAGAAATCAGATCGCAGAAACGGTACTTCGCTTTTGTTATAGGCATTTGAATACTTCCACGAATACCACGCTTGGCCCGATGTTTACCAATGGTGGCAGTCCACCCAGCCATGCTTGCAATAAGTTTAAGATTTTCATTAAAATGGTGCAATGAAATTTTAGGAAAAAGTTTTTGTGATGTGCCACTCCTTTTTACTGAGTATTTCCTAACGATTTCAATAGCGTAATTTGGAAGCGGCACTTGTATATTGGATTCCGTTTTAAGGGATTTATTTATGAGATAGGTATTGTTACCTGATTTTACAATGTCGCTTTTGCAAACATTGAATAAATCGGAAACCCGCAGTGCTACCGTGCATCCGAATATAAAATAATCGAGCGAGGGTTGCAGCCTCATAGGCAGTGATTCCCGGAAATTGTGGTCAAAGATTAAAAACTGTAATTGTTCAACCGATAATGCTATGATGGGAGTTTCTTCCTTTATTACATAAAATTCCTTGAAATAGTTTCCGGTGTTTATCATTTTTTCATTTTGCAGATAATTGAAAAATATCCTTAAGATTTTGATTGTAGATCCAACATAGTTATCGTGGCAGTTTTTTATATTATAAAGGAAGCCAGTGAACTGTTGATAAAATTTCTTCCAGTAATTTCGTTCGGTTTCTCGCTCTCTTTTATCGAGTGAGTCGGAGGTTCTTAGCCGGAAATGGAAAGCGTTATGGTTTATAAATGCTTCAAGATTATTTAATACGAAGTTGTAATTTCGAATAGTGTCCGGCTTTAATCTTTTACCATTTTTTTTAAGTCGTTTGCCATTTTCACATTCGGAAATAAATTTCTTAAACATTGGCAGGAGTAGAATTTCTTTGTGTGTCATTTTGAAAAATATTATAGAATTAATAAATAATAATTATTTTCGAGTACAATTCATACCCGAAAACGGCCTTTTGGGGTATGAATTTACTAAAAAATGAAACGCCGTAACCCTTATCCAGTCGGAATTAGAATGCAATCACATCAGCATCCCTTTGGAATGCTGATGAAAGCAAGGATGTTTTCGAGTGGGAAATACAGGTTTGGTTTTAATGGGAAAGAAAATGATAACGAGGTTAAAGGTGAGGGTAATCAGCAGGATTATGGATTTAGAATTTCCGATACAAGATTGGGCAGGTTTTTGAGTGAAGACCCATTGACAAAAAAATATCCAGAATTAACGCCATATCAATTTGCGTCAAATACTCCAATCCAAGCAATAGATTTAGATGGTTGTGAGGCTCAAACTGCAACCGCAGGAGAGCAAGATCTTAAGACTGGTAATACGACATGTGGACAAAGCAGCACTAGCGTAGCTCCAAACCTTTTGTTTAAACCTCAATTACCACCTGTACCAGAAAAAGTTCAACAACCGGCTACTCCTCAAGCTACCGCTACACCTTCATCGACCAATCTTCCATCTGCTCTAAAGTTACCGAATGCTGGAATTGGTCCAATAATTCCACCTGATCAGGGAGAAATAAAGGCAACTGAACCGACTTGGGCAGATAACTTGTCTGCAAGTCCGTCGATACTAGGTCGAGCAACATATTCAGTTTTAGATGGTTTTTATTTAACCGGGCAAAATCTTGGTGGAAGGCAACTTCAGGGCAAGACACAAGCAACACATTTAAATGGTACTCAAGCAGTCGGAGATGAAAGTGTAGATGCTTTTGCAAACACAGTTTCAGTTGCTTTTCCTTATGGCAAAATTGGCCAAATAACCGGATATTCTGGGGCATTTGCGCAGTCGGTACTTAAGAGTTCTGCGGTGGGCGTTGGTTCTAAATATTTTGGTAATTCTTTTGCAAGAAATGGAGCTGCAGGTCTATTAAATCAAACAGGATCTGCATTTAAAATCGGCTGGTCTACTTCCACTGCAGGTGGGATGGTAATGAGAGTAGGTATAGGGGTCAGCAAATCAAATATAAAGCAAGCTGCTTTCCACCTAACGTTACGTAGTACTTTTGTGGAAAATGCTGTAGCTAATCCATTTATGTCAGCTTTACGTGTGGGGTTATAAAAATATGCAGACCGCTGAATTCTTTAAGAATAATATAACAGGTATAGATGAAAGTATACTCTTTAGCATACACCAAATAAATAATGTTATTGAGGAAATAAGTCATCAATCTGTATTTGAATCAAGCTGTTTTGAAATTGATGACTTATCGTATCAAAAATGGATTAAACTCTGCCTGAAAAAGGAAGACAGTATCCGCTTATCAATAATTGTTGATTTATCTGGAGTCATAATTAATATAGAAGACAGCTATGAAGTTTTTTCTATAGCACTTGATCAAATAAAAAGTGAGCCTGAAAAATTTTCTTCAACTTTGAAATCAATATTTACATCCAAAATTAAAATTATAACTTGTTTTGGCAATAATTATTCTAAAATTTGTTTTATAAATAATGAAGAAAAAGAAGTATTAACCGTAAGGTTAATTAAAGGTTTATATTTAAAGATATTTTGTGATATAAAATACTTTCATCCAATAATGGTAAAGGGTAATGTATCAGAGAATCATTTTTCAGAAAGATGAACCTCAAACTGCTTTTTTATAAAGGGGTTCGCTTACAATATAAAATAATACTTTCCAGCAAAACAGCTTGGCGTTTTTTATTCTCAACATATTAACTCTTAAACACCTCCAGCGTCATTCTTTTTTCTTTGAACCTGTTTTTGGTAGAAACGGCAATAACTTTTTCGACATTAAGCGCCATGTCGCATTCGTGGACTATCTCGCACGAAGGATCCACGCATCTTTCCGTCATTGGTTGATTGGGAGATTTCGAATTATAAAACTTAAAACATACTTTAATTCCGGAATAATAATTATTTTCGAGTGCAATTCATACCCAAAAATAACCTTTTGGGGTTTGAAATTACAAATAAATGAAACGCCG
>CAINVS010000665.1 GCA_903854205.1 uncultured Bacteroidota bacterium
AAATATTCTAAAAGAATTTCTAAACTATTATTTTCTTCTATTTTAATTGAATTAAATAAATTTGTTATAATCAGATTTTTGGGCAAACCAATTAATGAGACATGATTCAAATATATTTCAACAGCCATCAAAAGGTCTTCATTGTCAATATAATCCATTTCTTTATCAGGCATTGAATTAATTTTGTCCTGAAACATGGTCATAGCATAAATACATTTACAAACAATCCGCTCGTCCAAGCCTTTTTCTGCAAATTTCTTCAGGAATGACATCTCCAGCAAATCTTCTGCTTTTTCTAAGCTGTTTTCAGAACAGACAAGCCCCAAAATTGCCAGAGCTGCGTTGCCTGCTTCATTAGTCAAATCATATTTTGCCAACTGTTTCCTAAGTGATTTTTGTTTTTTAGGATCGGCAATTTTTTTAATATGCTGCTGAATCTCTTCATCACTGTTATCTATAGAAAAATATAAACATAAACCTTTATCTGACAGTGAATTGATTCTCGCTTCCTGATTGTCATACAAACGTGTTTGAGCAAAAAACAAAGTCGGTATTTGTGCACAGAGCAATTCATTTACGCTATTAAAACCACCTGCTGAAATTACAAAATCAAAAGCATACCAGTATTGAGAAATATCCGGGCGATAAAACCAGCGGCCCTGAGGAGTTGAAATCTCTGCACCTTTGTATAATGGACCTGCTGCGATGACGACCTGAATATCCTTAAATTGAGACATTAATTTTATCATCCTTTCAAAAAAATCCTGATTGTAACTGTCTCCACCGCCACCGGCTAAAATACATGCAGTTTTTTGTTTCGGATCCAAACCCAAATATTGGCAGGCTGCTTCTCTGCTTAATAATTCGGTTTTATCACGTTGTACAATCGCCCCCAGGTGATGGATTTTATCTTCCATCATTATTTCTTCTTTGCTTGTTTCGTACTGCTCATGTGCTTCATCAATATACAAAATGCGGTCATAAGCTCTCAAAATTGGATTTTTCCAAAGTTTATCCTTGTCCTTTCGGGGTCTGTAAACAAACACTTTTTGAAAGCCAAAATCCATCACATCGTACAATTCATCAAAAGAACCGGAAGGAAATGTATCCACTGCCAAAATATCAGGATTATAGGATGAAATGCAATTCCAAATCATCATTTTCGCCATTTTTTGATACTGTTGCCGACTCATTCCACCCTTTTCTATAATCGTTTTGGAGGGAATTTTTACTACAGGAAAATCAAATAAAAAAGGCAGGGTATCTACTTCTGAAGTCGATAAAAACATAATTTCGGGCTGTTTGCCCATCACTAAAATATACCGACGCATATATTTGGCAATTGCCAATAACCGTGTGATATGCCCCAGTCCCAAACCATTCACTGCATACAATAAAACCCGAACTGTTTTCATTTAAAGGTTTTGATTTTAAATTTACCTGTTAATTATGAATTATCATTCGAGCTATTGTCTCCACCATCGGTAGGCTCTATTTTGAAATTCTCATTGTCATGGGTATTGGAGTCATAATGTTCTTTTACATCTTTGCTGAAACCTCCATCTGCCTTATTGTTCATGATGAAATCCCACCACAAAATATCTGTTGAAGGGGCTGCATTATAATTTTTAAACCCATAAATTGTATTCTGTGTTTTCTGATATTTTTTAAAACGGCCATTCATGTATTCTGAATTGCGATTAAATCGTTTCTTGAATTTTTCTGCAGGCCATTTTTTGTTTTGGTGTTTATAAGGATTACTGTTGTAAATACTGCACTCCCTTTGTAATTTTGATTTTTTAAGCTCGATTTCTGTTTTTTCTGCGAACATTTTTGTCTGCAAATCCTCCAAATATTTTCGCTGCGCATTAAGCCCCTGCTGTGTTTTAGCCAGATTGCTCAGGTTGGAATATGCACCAAAAAACGCTTTGCAGCTTTGAGGGCTTGTACTTTCCAAAAAAGCAAAGATTTCCTGAGCCAGTTTCTTTTTATAAAGTCCGGGCAGCGCAGGAATTTTATTGCTGAGCTCTTTATGTTCAGCAATAAGGCCTTCTATGTATTTTATTTTTGAATTATAATGTTTTACCACTTCATATAATTCATCCAACTGTGCTTTAATCACTAAATAATTTTCCAAAAGAGGAGCGAAGGTTTTATACCCAAAAGTTTCACAGAGTATATCTCCAATTCGCCAATTGTCCAAATGTTCTCCATTAAAAAAGCGCAAAATACCGGTATGTTCGTATTCGTCTGTATCGTATTTGTCTTTGATTAAATCTTCAAACTCATAGGTATATTTTTTATAGGGAGCAAAAGCCTCATCAGCTTTTTCATAAGCAGTCTTGGCCTGCTGATATTCTAAGGCATATTCGCCTGTATTTGGATGCAGTAAAATTTCCCTTTGGACGAATTCCGGGTCAGCATTAATTTGGTCAATGCGTTTTTGACAGTTTTCAGTATCTCTTTTCAGCTGAAAGGCAAAAGTTGATATCTCCTTATTATGCAGTAATTTTGAAATTTTCTCAACTTCTGCAGTGCTAAAATCAGGTGCAACAACATCTACCATCTGCAAAATAACATCAGCCCTTTGCTGATCAATTTTTTCAATTTTTAATGAACCTTCGTTAATTAAATTGATGTATTGTTTCAGATTCCCATCATGGTATTGTACCTGTTTGGCAGATTCACTAAGAAAGTCTTTTAGTGTATACATAGCTTTATATCTAAGTAAAGAGTAGGAATTCGTAAGCACTATTCAGCTGCCTACTTTTTTTGGTAATGTAAAATAAGGAATTTTGGTAAAAATGGAAAGTTTTCAACAAAAGCTTAATGAATTTCCCTTTTGAAATTGATTGAGGCTACCCCCGACTGTTTGTAATATTTATTGGCAGCTTCAGATAGGCCTTTTAGTTTTTACTCCTCTAGCCGCTTCTATATGCTGCTGCTGCCGATCTCTGAAACGCTGCCTGCGGCTCGTAATTTTTAGTTTTTTTTTACAAAATCAATACTTTAAAAAATAAACACTAAGTTAGACGGATTCCGGTTAACAAAAAGGAGCTTTTTTTCGGATAGATAGGAGAGGAGTTGTTAAAGTTTTTTGGGAATAAAAAAAGAGGACGATGTCCTCTCTATCTTTGATTAAAGATTTGCTAAGTACAAAATACAGGCTTACTGTTCCTTAATATTCTTCGTTACAGTTTTCGAAAACCTCACACCATTCTTCGTAATACTCTGCAGCCCATTCTCTCATTCTTGGGAATAACCATTTTGAAGGTTCAGGAGCCAATTGAATATCGAAAGAATCCTCATCAATAATGATTGATTTTTCAAATTTATTTATTGCATGGTCAATAGCATAGGCACATAGGAGAAACTGTCCAATACTATTGGCTACAGGAACAGGACTTGATAAACCGGATACACCATTAAAATAGAAACGGAATATTTGAGTTTGATTCTTAGCCAAGCTAAAACAAAAAGGATCATTAAGCTGTAGACCTATGATTAGCCATTTATTGATCCAGGAACTTGATTCCAATTCAAAATCATAAGCAAATTCATCTCTTTTTTGCAGCAAATCCTTTGCACTGAATAAACAAAAGGGATCTCCGGTTAAATCTAAGTAAATGTTATTTGAATTTGGGATTATTTGATTTATATATTCCACAATGTTTTGTGGTATAGCGCCATATTCATCTTGAATTTTATCAAGAAGAGCAGCATCTCCAAATAAATTTTGATCAAATTCTCTAAATGTTTTGATCAGATCAATCGCTTCTGTTATAGTCATTTTATCTATTATATAATTAAGATGTTTGTGCAATAAGATTGAATAGTTCTAAATCTTTACTTAGCTCAATGTATCAACACCTTTGGCAACATTTGTTTAATTGTGGAACGATTGCTTTTGTCATTAATACCCAATACAATACCTCGTTTAATATTTGTTTCTCCAATGATTTTCTGTCGTATCTGTAGTGATTACTTTCCTATCCCAATGCAAAACTAAGGCAGAGCCGGGTTCTTCCGGATTCCAGCCATTTTCTCTCGCAAATAGGATGTATTCCCTTACATCACTAGGTTTTACGATTCCTGTCACTGCTTCAGGCGATGTATATTTATTTGGTCTCAGAAACCCGGGATTAACTACAAGTGTTGTTTTTCCGGAATCATTCTTTTCAATAGCGACGCTTAAATCGCCTACCCACCATTTTCTGCGCTTACTGATGAGCCACCTATAAGACTCCCCATTAACTTCAATTATTCTCGATTTATTTTTCTTTATGCTCATTGGAAAGGGCTATGATTTAGTTGCAGAAATTTAAAACCATTTGTTGTGCCGAATGCTCAAACTGTCGGCTGACTATATGACTTAACAACAAGATTTTCAAGGTTCAAATATTCGCTATCAGAAAAGCTTTCCTATTTGATAGGAACGGAATAGTAATAATGTATTTTGAAATTTGGCAGTTAGCGGGCATCTAAATACAGCCTTTTCAAATCAATGCCATATTGAAGTGATAATTCATAGTAATTATAGTTGGGATCAATATTAGCTGATTTAAGGATTTTATCACGAAAGGGATGGACTCGAAAATCCATATTTTCCAGTTTGTGATAATTCGGATTAACTTCGATTTCTGATTCTCTTCCGCTGTTCGCCAATACCATTTTATCAAATGAAACGGAAGCCATTGATCCGGGATAAATAGCGACATCATCCACTTCATTTGTACGCGGGAATTTTATTCTAAGTTCACCGATAAACAGTTCATTAAAATTAGCGATTGTTTCTCTAAAAACAATTTTTTCGACCTCTACTTTTTTATAGCCGACTACATCGAAACGTGCTCCGCTAACGGAGATACTTGGAATTAAGACAGTGAAGGAATCAGGAATTTCTTCGTTCCACTTGCTTGTTTCGCGATACAATTCAACCCAAATTCCATTTTTAAATAGCTTGCTGTAATTGGGATTGTTTTCAATCTCTTTATTTGTCTGTTGATAATGTTCATTGAGTAAAACCCTGCCATAACCCCATTCAGCGCACTGAAAATCTTCCGTTTTCATTGCTTCCATATAGGTTTTTAAATCCAAATGCATAGGAAATTTGAAGATTTGACCGGCCTTCAACACGGAATAATACTCCTTTTCCTTCTTCTTTTTTTTACGCTTTTCGATGACATCTTTTCGAGGCGATTTTTTTGATTGAAGCAGAACTTTTTCGAGAAACTCTTTAGTTACTACTTCTCTATCAGCAAGCGAATCTTCACTTGCGCCAAGATCTTTCCACTCCTTCAGATCAGCACCGCTTGTTATAATTTCCTGTACTATGAGAGACACTTCTTTTGTTAAAAAATTTACTTCGCACAAGGCCCATGCGTAGCCCAACCAATAGTTCATCGCTTCTCCGATTGCAGGTTTCGCCTCATCAAGCCCAAATTTGCTTGCTACGGATTGTTTGATCTTTTCCAGGGGAGTTCCGTCATAATATTGATTCATGAAGTGATCATTAACATCTGACGAATTATCATTTCCTAATATTGATGTGCTCCAGGTTCCCATATAAAGTATGAATTTTGAATGACATTTAATTATAATTTTAATTGCCGCTTTTTGAAATTTGAATTGTGCTCTAAAGAATTAACTAATGGGTGCATGCAATAACACTACTTGACAGGGCTATAATTGTAAAAATATTTTATTTTCAATTTTTAAGTTCGATAATTGTGTTGGTCTAAATAATTTGCTGTTATAGTTTATCTTAAATCGAATTTTATGAATATTGGTAAATAATTTTGCTTTTCAAATATGCTGTCCTTTTAAAATAGCATTAGTTAGTTCAGATAGTTTTACTTGTGTTATTAAATCAGTATAGAACTTCTTTTCGCCTGCATAATAAAAACATATTTTTAATTCTTAAGAGATTCGAATATATGATTAAATAGCAAAAAAGTCAAATCGTCATCATGTGGTTTTTATTTTTCCTGTAATGTGTATGACATTTTGTGAATGTATTTCTTTTTAGCAAAATCAAGTCCCCTAAAAAACATAAAAAGCCCCGGTAAATCCGGAGCTTTTTACATAATGATATCGAGCAGAATGAATAAGTAATAAATATCGATTAACAAACTGCTTATTTGTCCTTCGGTTTCATCAGGTCAAAAAACTGATCCAACTTCGGCGTGATAATAATCTCTGTTCGGCGATTGGCAGCGCGTCCTGTGGCATTTTCATTAGAAGCCTTTGGCAGATATTCAGAGCGGCCGCCGGCAGTCATTCTTGAGGGGTCAACACTGTATTTTGACTGCAATGACTTAACGATAGCCGTTGAGCGCAGTACACTCAAATCCCAATTATCTTTCATACAGTCATTTTTCATCGGCACATTGTCTGTATGCCCCTCTACCAGTATTTCCATATCCTTGTGGTCATTAACCACTTTTGCGATTTTGGAAAGTACATTGTCAGCGCCTTTGTTTATTTCATAACTGCCTGATTTAAATAACATTTTGTCAGACAAGGAAATAAAGACGACGCCTTTTTTAACTTCAATATTGACATCTTCGTCATTGATATTATCCAAAGATCTTTTCAGATTCATTACGAGTTGAAGATTCAAAGAATCTTTTCGCTGCAGTGATGCAGTCAGGTCTTTGATGTATTTTCCCTGTTCTTCCATCGTTTCCAGCGATTTTTTGATACTTTCAGCTCCGGTTTTGCTCACAACTGAAAGGTCGGACAGGCGATTCAAAAGCTGTGTATTGTTTTCTCTCAGGTAGTCGAGCTGTTTTCCCAATTCCTGTTCTTTTGCTTTAGAATTGTCCAGATTATTTTTTGACAGACTGAGTTCTTTATCTTTTTCCTGAAGTTCTTTTCTCAGATTTTCAAGATCGAGTTGGCATTGTTTTTCCTGTGCCAATACTTTGTCAAGGGTAGCTGCAGCATTGGCTTCAAGCTGTTTAAATTTTTTCTTGGTAACACAGGAGCCGAGGGTCAGTGCACCCAAAAGGGCAATACTAAGTAGTCTAAGCATAATTTGGGTATAAATGGTGTATTTAAATTTGATTATTTGGTGAATATAAGTTTATCGATTTATATTATGTACAAAAAAATATAAAAATTAAAGTACAAAAATAGTGAGTATGGAAATTATAAAAAAAACATTATGCTAATCTGTTTTCTTTTTTTATTTAGCTTTTAACGTCTTAGATTCAAGTTATAAATGCAACTTTTAGTTGGGAATACCAATTGAGAAAAAATTTAACAGAAAAACGGGAAGCGGAAAAAAATAACCGCCCCCACGTTTTGCTGTACGGTTAAATTTCCCTTTCTTGCTCCTCGACC
>CAINVS010000666.1 GCA_903854205.1 uncultured Bacteroidota bacterium
ACCTCCACCACCGCCACCGCGATTTGTTGAACTGCCCCCTGCACCTCCTGCACCCCAAACCTCAACATCAATAGAAAAAACGCCACAAGGAACTATCCAGGTTGCGATACCCGGTGAATTGAAAGTGTCGCTTACCTGTGCATTCACAAGGTTGAATAGAATCAGAAGGAAAAAAATTAAAACTATTTTTTTATTATATGGATTATCAGTCATATATATAATTTTTGTTGGCATCAATAACTATTAATTACTAAAAATACAGTAATTTAAATTTAACGCCAAATATTATGAAACAAAAAAAAGATGATTTCATAACGTGAATTTTTCAGAAACTCAAAAACTGGAAACATAATGGCCAATAATTATATTTATTTTACTGATTCAGCTGCCGCAATATTTTCAATACCTTTTAAAATTGAATCAGGTGTAAAAGAAATACTGTCTATACCTTGTTCGACCAAGAATTGCGCATATTCGGGATAATCACTTGGAGCCTGTCCGCAAAGTCCAATTTTAACTCCGGCTTTTTTTGCAGCAGTAATAACTGTGGTGAGCATAAATTTTACAGCTTCGTTATTTTCATCAAAAAGGTCAGTTATAATAGCTGAATCTCTGTCGATTCCCAAGGTAAGCTGCGTCAGATCATTTGAACCGATAGAAAAACCGTCAAAAATTTCGGCAAATTCTTTGGCAAGAATCACATTGCTAGGAATTTCAGCCATAACGTAGACTTCAAGACCATTTTTACCACGTTCCAAACCAAAAGATTTCATCGTTTCCAATACTAATTTTCCTTCAGCAACAGTGCGGCAGAATGGGATCATCAGTTTTACATTATTCATTCCCATTTCATCGCGCACAATGCGCATTGCCTCACATTCCAATCCAAAACCATCTCTGTAACGCTCATTGTAATAACGGGAAGCGCCACGGAAACCCAACATAGGATTTTCTTCTTTTGGTTCAAACATGCTTCCACCGATAAGTTGCGCATATTCATTGGTTTTAAAATCACTTAAACGAACAATAACATCTTTTGGATAGAATGCAGCGGCAACCATTGCTACAGCCTCAGAAAGTTTTTCTGTAAAGTACTTTTTCTTATCTTTGAACTGTTGTGTGATTGCTGCAATAGCCTTTTTATCATTAGACTCAGGTAATTCATTGAACTTCACCAAAGCCATGGGGTGAATTCGAATACTATTGGAAATAATGAACTCCATACGAAGTAAACCTACGCCCCTATTTGGGTAAAAAGACAGCCTGAATGCCTTATCGGGATCTGCCAAAATAAACATTGGGGCCGTTTTGGTTTCAGGAACATGCTCAAAACTGAGCTCTTTTTCAGCCCAATCGAGTTTACCGTCATAGATCATTCCTTCGTCTCCATCAACACAGGAAACTGTAATAATTTGCCCATCGTGCAACTTTTCTGTTGCATCTCCGGTACCAACAACGGCATGAATACCTAATTCACGGGCAACGATAGAGGCATGACTTGTTCTACCGCCTTTATTGGTAACAATACTCACAGCTTTGCGTAGCATCGAATTCCAATCGGGGTTTGTTATATCAGCAACAATGATATCTCCGTCCTGAACTTTTCCAGCATCGGCTATTGAGTTGACAATACAGACTCTGCCGCTAGCAATGGCTCTTCCAACGGCCTTGCCTTTGCAGATAGGATTAGCTTCTGTTTTGAGGCTGTATTCTATTACTGTAAGATTTTTCTTTTGGCCATGTACAGTTTCGGGTCTTGCCTGAACGATGAAAAGTTCACCTGTTATGCCATCTTTCGCCCATTCAATATCCATGGGCATTTTATAATGATTTTCTATCTGAAAACACCAGTCACCCAATATTTCAACATCTTCTACAGAAAGTGAAAAGACTACTCTTTCTGCTGCTGATGTTTCAACATTTACAATAGGGCGCAGACCTTCGCCTGTTGTATAAATCATTTTATTTTCTTTAGCACCAAGCTTTTTATTAATAATGCTGTGATTTTTCTGTTTTACCGAAGGTTTGAAAATATAGAATTCATCAGGATTTACAGCACCCTGAACGACGTTTTCTCCCAAACCCCAGGCAGATGTAAGATAAATCACATTTTCAAAACCTGTTTCAGGATCAAGGGTAAAAGCAACTCCGGCAGCCCCTATATCGGAACGTACCATTCTTTGAACTCCTACTGACAATGCTACCTGTGTGTGTTCAAAACCGTTATCGAGTCTGTATTTTATTGCCCGGTCATTGTAGAGCGAAACATAACACTTTAAAACCGCTGTGAGCAGATTTTCCTCGCCATGAACATTGAGAAAACTGTCATGCTGTCCGGCAAAACTTGCAGTTGGTAAATCCTCTGCTGTAGCACTGCTGCGAACAGCCACTGAAATATTTTTGTCTTTATTTAGCGCACTGTAGAACTGCAATATTTCATCGCAGATGATTTGGGGCAATTTACCGGAAGAAATTAGTTCCCTGCATTTTTTCCCTACTTCGGAGAGGTTACTCAACTTTTCCTTATCCAGTTTCAATAATTCCTCGCTCAGCTTTTGGTTAAGGCTATTTTCCGAAATAAACAATCTGAATGCTTGAGCAGTTAAAGCAAAACCTTCAGGAATTCTTATTCCAAAATTGGTAAGTGAAACCGTCATCTCACCTAAAGAGGCATTTTTACCACCAACTAAGGCAACATCAGTATTTCTTAATTGATTAAAGGGCATACAGTAAATCTCCATAATAAAAACTCAGGTTGACTCTTGGAAAAGAAAAGTTCCAAATTGAAATTAAAATAAATAGCGTAAGGAAAAATACAGTAAAAGTTTCTACGGCAAAAAAATATTTTTGGTCAATATAAAAATTGTTCCGCGCCTTGGCGTTGACAGGATAACCAGTAACTAAAATAATTTATAAAGCCGTTTGATGCTTTTAGTTAAAGATTGCAGCTAACGTAATAATATCATTCCGATCAAATGCTTTTATTACTTCTTGAGGGCATTTTATTTATCAAAATCCGAAATACCTTTTTTAGCTGTTTCTCATCCGATGCCAGATCAAATATAAGTCTGTCGGGCCGCAGAATAAGATGTTTGATTTTATGTTTTTTACACCATTGTTCAAATTCTCCGTCAGCATCCTGCCATATTTCAGTAAAACGACCTTCCAATTTAAGATTTTGATTCTTTGAATACACCTTTATAAATCTCAATCCTAATTTTGCAGAAAATTCTATTTCATTGGGGCTGCAGATATCTACGGGATTTTCTCCAAAAGAAATCAGTGCAAAATCATCTCCTATAAGCGTATCTATAGATTCAATTTTAGGATTGGAAGCAGGTCTGAATTTAAAATAGGGAATCACTGTCCCGCGCAAAGGGTGTAAAAAGCCTACAATACCATGTCGGACAAGGGTTCTGAGGTCAAGTCTTTTATTCAGTATTGACTTCGGCAAAAAAGGTAGAACAAAACTGGCAAATCTCAGCCAGGCCGAATTGAACAGCTTTTGCACAGCCATATTCAACTTGAGCAAATATCGAACGCTGTATTCACGTTCTTCCTGATAGCTGTCCAGAACTTTACCGCCAACTCTACGCTCTGCCACAAAAGCTATTTTCCAGATAAGATTGTAAACATCCTTTATTCCTGCTGACAATGCAACTCCAAGATAGGGTGGCAGAACATGAGCTGCATCTCCAGTAATAAAAATGCGTTTACGCTGCCATTTTTCCAAAATTCTTGTTTCATAACCGTGAAGAAAAGAACTAAGCAGTTCAAAATCATGGCCGATAAGCTGTTCAAGAATGCCTCTAATTTTCTCGTTGATATCCGGCAAAGCCAAAGCATCAGGGTCCAGTTTAAATTCCCATCTTTGATGATGCTCAGAATCTGTGATACAAGTTACAGGAAACTCAGTATTGCAGATAGTACGTGCGTATTTCGGTAGTGTTATTGCATCCTTGCAGTAGGTATCAACATTCAGGCTAAAATTAGAAAAATCGAAATATTTGAATTTTAAATCACATTGTGCGGGCACTAAACTTTCCTGACCATTACAGGCCAGTAAAAATCGAGCTTTGATTTCAAAAAAATTATCTTTTTCCAAATCATGTGCAATTATTCTTACCCTGTCCTTATTCTGTTGAATAGCCTCTGCCCTGTGTTTTTCAAAAAGGGTGACATAACCATCTCCCCTATGCTTAACTTCCTTGTGTAAAACTGCCTGTAGATCTGGCTGATAAATACTGTACATGGGCGCAAATCCTTCAATCACCGGATGCTGTAACTCGAAAAGTAATTTATTGTTTTTGTCTACAACTTTAGTTCCCAAAATTGGATTCACCAAAGCATCCATCTCCTTTTTCAATCCAAGCTGTTCAAAAATTCTTATCACCTCAGCATCAATTCTTCCGGCTTTTGGCACATAGAGTTCATTTACTCTGCGGATTTCGAGAACAGCTACTTTCAGTTTATACTGCACAGCCAGCAGCGCAGCAATGCTGCCTACCATTCCATAGCCAATGATTACGAGGTCATAGGTTGGAATTTGCTGATCGTTATTTTCTGAATTATTATTCATTTCCCAAAATTAGCTTTGAACAGTAACCTCAATTCTTTCTATGTAGTTTCTTACTTTATCAGGTATTCCAGTAGGTTTTCCTTTAATAAAATCGAACATAACAATAGTACAAAATGCTTCGACAACTAAAAGGCCATTCTGGTTGTACATTTCGCAACACATCTGCAGACTGCTGTTGCCCATTTTTGTCACACCTATTTTACAAGTGAGTGTGTCGGGATAAACCACAGGTGCTTTATAGTTTGCTGTCAAGGTGGCCAAGACAGGCTGTATAGGACTTTTTGAATCATCTCCCGTCATCATATTGTCAAAATACTTCACCCTTGCTGTTTCAAAATAACGCATATACTGTACATTATTAACATGGCCAAAGGCATCCATATCGCCCCAAGCAACAGAAATCTTAACCTCAATAGGAAAATTTGTCATTATAGCGTTTTATCAGATTTTAAATATATCTTCTCAAAGATAAAGCATTTGAAACTGATTACTCCGAAGCACATAATAATTATTTTTTGAATTAAAAATATATAGCATTTGAATATTAAAAATTCTATTGCTAATTTTAAAAATTATTTTTTAGTAATAATTTGTTGAATATTTTCTTCAAAATCTATATCAATTACATGGAACTTCTAGCGGCAGCTTTTTCTGCATCCAATCTCATACTTACGCTTTTATTTATGTTGTTGCTCCTCTATTGGATAATAGTCATAGTAGGGGCAATAAAAATTGACAGTTTCGACTTTGACATGCACCACGATGTTCCAACTGATATTCATCATGGCGTTCATGCAGATATCGGTGGAGATGTACATCACGACATTCCTCAGGGAGGAGGAGGCAGTTGGTTTTTTGGAATGCTGCGTTTTTTTAACTTTGGCAGGGTTCCATTTATGGTGGTGATGTCAATTCTCATCCTGAGTATATGGAGTATTTCTATGGCCTGTAATCATGAGGGCAGTTGGCTTAATCCATACAATTCTTTTCTGTTGGCCTGCCTTTATTTTATACCAAATGTATTTCTGAGTGCCTTTGTTATGAAATTTTTATCCACCCCGTTGATTCCTGTTTTTGACAAACTTGATACGCATGAAAAAGCCTTGCATTATGAGGGTTATACAGGAACACTGACCACACCGATTCAAGAGACCGGTGTTGGACAGGCAAAGCTGTTTATCAATAATTCCAGCATCATGGTTTCAGTTAAAACCAAAGACGGTCAGCCTTTGGAAAAGGGCGATAAAATTGTCATACTGCAGGAGATACCGGAAGAAAAGTACTATATTGTTGAAAAGAGCGATGAACCGGTACTAGACTAGAATTTCTTTTCACTTATTTATTCAAAACGTGGATCCTTCGGTGATCAAAATTGTCGTTATGGAATGGAATTCTCAATTATAGAGCTCGCTCTGCTCGGTTCTCAATTAAATAGCTCACTCCGTTCGGTTCTCAATTCTCAATTTATTCATATTTTTCCTAACTTAATAAAACCTACAAAATGCTCTGGCAAATTCTCATGATTGCAGGCGGCAGTTTACTCGCCATTCTTTTGGGGATTATCATCCTCATTGCCCGAACCCACAAAAAAGTCCCTCAAGGTCGTGCTATAATCCGTACCGGTTTTGGCGGTGCTAAAGTAGCTATCGACAGCGGTATTTTCGTAATACCTGTACTCCACAAAATGGAGGAAATGGACATTTCACTAAAAACCATTGAAGTAACCCGTATGGGTGTTGATGGATTGATCTGTAAGGACAACCTAAGAGCCGATATCAAAGTGGTGTTCTTTGTTCGTGTAAACAAAAATGAAAAAGACATCATTGAAGTTGCGCAAAGTATCGGCACCATAAGAGCTTCCGATCCTTTAACACTGAATAGTCTTTTCGACGCCAAATTCTCAGAAGGACTTAAAACTGTGGGTAAACAGTTTGACTTCATCGACCTGTACACAGTCAGAAATGAGTTTAAAAATAAAATCCTTGAAACAATCGGCACTGACCTTAACGGTTATGTACTGGACGATTGCGCAATCGACTATCTGGAGCAAACTCCGCTCAGCCAATTGAAACAGGAAAATATTTTGGATGCTGAGGGTATCAAAAAAATTGAGGAACTCACTTCCATTCAGATTGAAAAAACCAACTTTATCCGTCGCGAACGCGAAAAAGAATTGAAAAGACAGGACGTTTTGGCCCGCGAAGCGATTCTGCAGTTGGAATTGCAGCAGACAGAAAAGGAAGAGCGCCAAAAACGTGCTATCGCTATTCTGAAATCTGAGCAGGAAAACGAAGCCAAACAGCTTATTTAGACCAAAAATCTGGAAACCTCTCTGAAAGAGAAAGAGGCTCAACGTGAAGACGGTATCGCTGAAGAAAACAAACAGCGTGAAATCATCGTTGCCAAGAAAAACAAAGAAAGAA
>CAINVS010000667.1 GCA_903854205.1 uncultured Bacteroidota bacterium
ACTTATATGAATGATTTGAATTTGGAATATAAAAATTTATTGGCCAACTACAGAGAGCTACAGCTGCGGGTTACCCGTTTTTCAGCTGTGGAACAGGAATTAATAAATACTAGAGACAGACTGGATGCGGAGGTAGTTTTATATAAAAAACTAAATGATTTTAACAGAAATGCTTTAAAAGACCTCTCCGAACGCAGATTTTTGCAGCTACTTTCTGAAACTGTTGTCGATATTTTTGAACTAGAATCGGCTGTTATTTTTTTGATTGACCTTCAAAACATTGAAAAATCTCATTTTTTTACAGAAGGTGTCAGTATTTCTGAAGAACAGAAAACTTTGCTTGCAGAAGATTTTGTAAACATGGGAAAGTCACTTCAAAATGGTCGTGCCTATATTCTTTATTCAGAACAATTGTCATCATATCAGGCTTTCAATGCTTATTCAAAGATATTGTTTTCACATTTTACTGACAAAGAACTAAATTTTCAAATCTTTATCAGCGGCTTGATCAGTAAAGAATTTGAACCCATTTATCGTGAATTCGATTCAAGACATGAAACCATTTTCAATGTTTTTTCTCATCAGGTTCATTCTCTTTTGGCAAATATCAGAAGGAATTACAAGATAAAAGACCAGGTTTCTAAAATATCACAATCGGAATCTGAATTGAGAAAACTCTCTCAAATTGCCATAAAAACTAAAAATGGGGTAATTATCTCTGACTTAGAGGGTAGAATTGTATGGGTCAATGATGCATTTGAAACAATAACCGGCTATAATAATAAAGAAGTTATAGGCCGTAAACCAAAGGATTTTCTGCAGGGAAAAGAAACCGATGCCCAAACAGTCCAGTTAATGAAAACAGCCTTAGAACGAAAGGAATATGTTGAAGTAATCGTAATCAACTACAAAAAAAACGGGGAAAAATACTTCAATTCATTACAGATAAGTCCTATTTTCGATGAAAATGGAAAACATCAGAGTTTTATTGCATTGCAGCGAGACATAACTTCTGAAATACTTTCCAAAAATGAATTACTAAATGTAAATGCAAGGTTTGAACTGATTGCCGAAAAATCACAGATTGGTATTTGGGAGTCTAATTTTTCCAATGGAAAATCTGTTTGGAACAAAATTCTGATTGAACAATATGGTGCAGATGTAGACTTATTAGAAAAAGAACTAATTTCTCACCTTAAATTTTACCTTCATCCTGAAGATTTATCGAGGATTTCCGAAAAAATGAATCATTTCATTCAATCTGAAAATGATATTTTTGAAGACGAGTATAGAATTATCCATGGCAAAACAAAAGAAATTATTTCAATAAAAGCGCTGGTAATTGCCGAAAGAGACAGCAACAAGAAATTAATAAAACTGATTGGTACCAATATTGACGTTACTGAAAAGAAAAAGCACGAACAGTCTTTAAAAATCCACTTGGAACAGCAGGTGTTTTTAGCGGAGATTTCTTTAGAATTGAACCATTTAAATATAATTGGCCAAAGAATAGACTTAATTCTAAATAAACTGATCAGGCATACTAATGTTAGTAGGGTTTATATTTTTGAAAATACCGAAATTGATAATGTTTGCGTTAAAACTTATGAAGTCTCTAATGATAGTATTAACTATCAATTAGATGAAATGGAAAACCTTTCTTACAGTAATTTACCTTATTTAAGAAATATTCTTCTCGAAAAAGGATATTTGTTCTCTGACAATATTCAAGCTCTCCCTGATGAAATCAGGTTATTTCTGACATCTAAAAATCTTCATTCAATCATAATTTATCCACTGATTGTAAAAGGTGGTTTTTTTGGTTTTATTGGTTTTGAGGAATCTAACTGCGATAGAAAATGGTCTAAAAGTGAACTTGAAATGCTTAGGGCAGTTTCGGGAATTATTTCTAATGCTTTTGAACGGGATATCTCTGAGAAAAATCTATTGGCAAGTGAAAATAAATACAGAAGTATCATCGATAATATGAATTTGGGGTTGGTAGAAACCGATTTGGAAGGAAATACCATTTACTCCAATAAAAAGTTTTATGAACTTACATTATTGGATGACCCTACTGTGCTGATTGTAAATCATGATGAACTATTCAAACAGAGACTGAAATCTAAAGTAATCTCCTCTTACAATAAATTAGATGAAAATTCATTTGAAATTGGTTTTAAAAGGAAAGACGGCGTTAAAAAAACTTTTTTAATAAGTTATGCCAATGCTTATGATCAAATGGGTAAAATCTCTGGGCAAATCAGTGTAATTTTAGATATTTCAAAAGTTAAAAATCTTCAGAAAAATTTAGAGAGTGCACTTAAAGATAGAGATACAATACTCTTAAAATCTACACGCCTTAAAAACTTTTATGAAAATGTACTCAATAACCAGCCATCTGAGGTTATTGTGCTAAACCCCGAAATGAGGATTACTTATTCAAATCAGCATTTTCACCGGAAAGAGAGTATCTGGATTGATGCAATTGATAAATCGATTTATCAGTTGCTTAATACAGAAAAAGTAAATTCAGATATTATTAAAAATTTGATAACCAAAATAGAGGAAGCAGTCAGTTCTAAAAAACTTGTACAGTTTGAGGAGAATTATAGTCAGGAAGATGGCAGTGACAGCTTCACGCTTAAAAGTATTCTTCCCGTCACTGACACCAAAAATAACCTTGAAAATATTATTATCACAGGAATAGATATCACTAAAATTAAAATTATCGAAAAAAGAATTCTTAAGAAAAACGATGAACTAAAAAAAATCAATTCAGAATTGGACAATTTTGTTTACAGCGTTTCTCATGACTTAAGATCGCCATTGCTATCGGTAAAAGGAATTCTCTCCATAATTTTTAAAACTACAGAATTGGATGAAAAAGTTGTGAATTATTTAAAAATGGCGGAAAAATCTATTCTAAGATTAGATGGAACTATTCAGGAAATATTGGATTACTCCAGAAATGCACGTTTAGGTTTAGAATTTGAAGAAATTGATCTTAGAGAAATGGTTAATGCTATTTATGATGACATTAAATTTTACAATACTCATCCTGTAGAATTTAAAATGAAAATTGATATCCCCGATAAATTTGTAACCGACAAATCTAGACTTAATACTGTATTAAAAAATGTTCTAGGAAATGCTTTTAAATATCTTAGGAAAACTAATGATTCATTTGTCTCTTTTAACGCGACTGAAGAAAAGGAATATTTGATTCTTAAAATTTCCGATAATGGCGAAGGTATAGCTACAGAGCACCTAAATAAAATTTTTGATATGTTTTATAGGGCAACAAACAGCAGTTCTGGCACAGGGCTAGGGTTATATATTTGCAAAGAAATTCTAAATAAAATGAATGGGGAAATTCAAATTTCTTCTGTAATAAATGAAGGAACCTCAGTTTTTATTAAAATTCCTCGTTCGTATAAAAACAGTTAATTTATGAAAAAATACCTCCTGATAGATGACGAGGAAATATTTAATTTCATTCAATCAGAAGTCATTAAACTTAATGAAAGTTCTGATGAAATTATAATGTTCTCTTCCGCAAAAGAAGCATTGGTTTATATAATTGATTTAATAAATCATAATTTACAATTACCGCAGTTTATACTTTTAGATATTAGAATGCCTAATATGAGCGGTTTTGATTTTTTGGATAAATTGATGACCTTTGATCCTGATTTATTCAAACAGACAAAAATCTACCTTTTGTCTTCATCTATTGATGAAAGGGATTTTAAAAAAGCTAAGAATTATCCATTGGTAGCAGGTTTTAAAGATAAACCTTTATCTGAAGAGATTATTAAAGACATAAATAAAACTGAATAATTTGAATTTTATTTTTCAACCCTTGATTGGCATTATTTGTTTATCTTATAAACATTTAAAAAATATTTAAACTTATGGATTTTTTCAGCTTCTACAATATTCCTGTTGCTTTCATTCTCGATGAACAGGCTCTCAGGCAGAAATATCTGCAATTGAGCAAGCAATATCATCCCGATTTCTACGGATTGGAGTCAGAAGAAAAGCAGGCAGAGGTGCTAGAATTATCCACGCTGAACAATGAAGCTTTTAAAACCCTTAGTGATTTTGAAAAACGTTTTGCCTATATATTAAATCTGTACGGACTTCTGGATGAAGAGAAAAACAAAAGGGCTCTTCCTCAGCTGTTTTTGATGGAAATGATGGATACCAATGAAGCATTGATGGAATTGGAATTTAATTACAATAATGCTGCTTTACAAAAGCTTCATCATAATTTGACAAAATTGAAAGAAGATTTGATGAATGAAATAAATCCTGAATTAAATTCTTATACTAATGCAACAGCATCTGATGAATCTTTAAATAAGTTATTGATCTACTATCTCAAAACAAGGTATTTAAAAAGATTGGAGGATAATTTGGCCGCAATTGAAGCAAAGCAACTTTGAGATTTTTTTTATTTTTCCTTGGTGGCAGAATGGCAGACGCGCTTACTCCAAGTAGATTTCATACTGGGAGTCATTTGCCTTTCAAGGTACAATTGTTCAAAGTCATAGATTAATAGGGGTTTTTTAAAAACTTTCAATTATTTTAAAAAATCCACAATAAAAACTTGCAGATTAAAAATCTCGCTGTATCTTTGCACAACTCAAAACGAGTATCGCGTACCCGAAATGCCTTGATGGCGGAATTGGTAGACGCGCTGGACTCAAAATCCAGTGGAGGCAACTCCGTGGGGGTTCGATTCCCCCTCGAGGTACGTAAAAATAAAGTCTTGTTCGGTAACGAGCAAGACTTTTTTAATTATGGGGATTTAGATTAATCATATATTTTTGCAGCTTTTCTAAAATATGATTAAAAGGTGACAATTATACGACATCCTAATATTTGACAATCTAAGATCTGAGCTGAATTATTTTGTCAAAATTATAGTTTTAATGCGGCTCCCCTGCCCTATTTTCAACCAATAATTTCCTTTTGGTGCTGACGGCGGCATTTTAATTTCCACCAATGAACCTGCATGAAAAAAGAATTTCTGTTGGCCAATTTTCTGCCCGAGTGCATTGTAGAGTTCCCAAAATGTTTCCTCAGTTTCTCCATCGTTTTTGAGGTAGAAAATACCTTCAGGGGAAGGGTTTGGAAAGATTGAAAACGATGTATTTAAACCATTTTTTTTAGTATTTACACTACAATCTCTTTCTACCCAAAAACTATCAACATAAGAACACAAGCCATTTGTGGTATAAGTTATTAGGGTTGGTGCAAAGGTTATATTTGATATGCTTCCGCTAATAGAGTCAAGCATTAAAGAAGAAGCGGATGTTCTGAATGTTCCACCTTGTTTCCCGAAAATAAGCGGACTTGGGTCCAAACCATTACATGCAAGCCGAAATATGCTGTCGCCCAAAAGGCTATCTATATAAAAAGCGGCATTACTTACATCATAACTAACAAGGGCCCAATCACTTTGTAAAATGCTGAGCGCTGTACTGTCTATATTTCCACCCTCGCTATAATACACAGTATAAGCACCGGTATCCGATGCCAATAAATCAACAGTTCCCAAAGTATCGGAAAAGACAAGACCCGGCGGAATTGCATTAAATACTCCTCCCGGATTCAATCCGGTCAAAATTGCACCCGGATTTGGATTGTTATTGCAATAGAAATTTTGGTCATAATAAACACCTGTTTCCTCTGTCAGTGTCAGACTCACATTAGCTGAGGGTTCATCATCGGTCATAGTTCCCCAGCCGTCGACAGCGATACCAGAAGCATAAACGGTGACATTCCCTGTACCCGGAGCAGGGGCAGTCCATCGGACTCTAAGTGATCCGCTGTTGAGTCCGTACTGTTCCAAGTATTGACGGCCATTCCAAGGCGTAATTCTGGTATTGAGTGTCTGAATGGAATCAAGATTTCCGGCCTGAGCATTGGCAGTATCCAATACCACAGCCTGTGCGCCATAACCGTCGGGACTTCCAATAGTAGAGCTGATGCTGATTTCAAGCATATAAGTACTACCCGGGCGGTAGCTTGAGACCGCATTTCCACCCGAATCTAAGATCTGAATGCCGGTAGATGTTCCGTAATTGCCGCCGCTATGGCATCCGCCTCCGGCACATGACATTGTGGACAAGGGAGATCCCGTCAAATCGCCAAGACCGCTGTATGCAGCACCGCTGTTCAAACTGCAAAAAAGGCAATAAGCAGCCATACTGAGGAAAATTGTAAACGTAAATTTTATTTTCATATAAGTTTTAGAGGCAAGAAACCATAAAAAAATGAAATAATTATTCTTTTTATCAAATCTCCTGATTTAAAAAATGTCCTTTTGTTTTGTATCTAAAAGGATAGTCACCGGGCCATCATTCAGCAGTCTGACCTTCATGTCAGCTCCAAATTTTCCGCTGCCGATTGTTTTACCGAGCTGCTTTTCCATTTCTTTCAAAAATGCTTCGTATAGCGGAATAGCCTGTTCCGGTCGGGCCGCTTTAATAAAAGAAGGCCGATTGCCTTTTTTGCACTGTGCATGCAGGGTAAACTGGCTGATGACAAGAATTTCACCGTTTACATCCTGTATAGAAAGATTCATTTTATCTTCGGCATCATTAAAAATACGGAGTTGAACAATTTTTTTGCAAAGCCATTCAATATCTTCCTGATTGTCATCAGCCTCAATTCCAAGCAAAATCAGGTATCCCAATCCAATCTCAGATTTTAAACTTCCTTCTATTGTAACGGATGCCTCGGACACTCTTTGTAAAACAATACGCATGATTTTCTGTTTTTATGAAGCAAGTTAGCTATTTTTGATTAAATTTTGCAAATGAAATTGGCTAATCTATAAACTGCGGAAGCAAAAGGGTTGGCAATTATAAATCACACATGGATTCATTAACACAAGCCGTATTAGGTGCTGCATGCGGAGAAGCGGCTTTAGGCCGTAAAATTGGAAACAAAGCACTCATTTGGGGTGCGATTGCCGGTACTATTCCTGATTTGGATGTTGTCGCGCAGACATTTTTAAATCATCCGGTCGATGAGCTTATTTATCACCGTGGTTTAACACACTCTATACTTTTTACCGTTGTCGGATCTGTCATTTTGGGCTGGATGGGCAGACATGCGAGGCCCTGGCTGCTCACTTTGTTTTATATGACTATTTTGGTTTTTGTAGCCGGTTTTGCCATAAAAGACCCAAGTATACTGAATATAAGTATTGCAGGCGTTTTCGCCGGAGTCGGCGGTCTGCTCAGCCGTCGTTGGTTTGATAAAAATCGACCGGTTTGGGAAAATGAGCCCTCAGTAACGGAATGGTCTGCTATGTTTTTCTTTGCAATTCTTACACATTGGCTGATTGATGCCTGCACAAGCTACGGTACACAGATTTTTGAGCCCTTTTCGAGTTACCGCATTTCCTTTAACAATATAGCAATTGTAGATCCGCTCTACACGCTGCCCCTGCTCTTTGCTGTAATTGCGCTCCGTTTTTATAAAAATGTCAGAGTCAGAACCATATTAAACTGGACTGGACTAGCATTGAGTACAGGTTATATGGCTTTTACTTTTTATGCAAAATCACTGGCAAATGAGGCTTTTGCAGATAGTTTGAAGGAACAGAATATTGAATATCAGGAATATATCAGCTATCCCACTATGTTCAATACGCTGCTTTGGCAGGTGACCGTGCGCAGTAAAGACGCTTATTATTATGGAATTTATTCCATCATGGATAAGGACAATAATATTAAATTCCGAAAATTGCCTTATAATCACGAATTGCTCGACAAATACAAGGATGAACGCTATGTAAAAATTCTGACCTGGTTTGCTCAGGATTATTACAATGTAGAAGACAAAGGCGATGGCGTCCTACAGATCAGCAATCTGCGTTTTGGCCTTTTGGGCTTCGGTCTGATGGGAGAAATGGAAGACCCTTACCTGTTCAAATATCGTATCGCTGTAAAGGATGGGAAATTTGAATGCTGGCCTATTTATCCGGATTTGAAAGAGATAAAAATGGGGGAAGTTTTTTCCGCACTTTGGAAAAGGATGTGGGGGAATAAATTAATTGAAAATTGAAAATTGAAAATTGACCCAAAAACGAGAGCTCTTTAATTATGAGCTGAAGGGAGTGAGCTCTGTATTTATAAATGCCAACCCTTAATTATCTTTATCTTTTATCTTTTATCTTTAAACTTAAACACTATGAATATAGCAATAATTTCTTCGAGTACACGTCCGGGACGTACAAGCCACCGCGCAGCATTGGCCCTTAAAAAAGCAATCGAAACTTCAGGAAACACTGTAAATTTCATTGACCTTAAAGTATTGGAATTGCCGCTTTTTGGGGAGCGTTTTGCTTTTCTCACAGAGAGTGAACGTACTGAAAATATGATCAAAATTGCAGAAATGCTGCAGCAAAGCAAGGCGATTATTTTTGTTACTCCAGAATATAATGGAAGTATCTCCTCCGGATTGAAAAATCTGTTGGATACATTTGGCAAAGCTGAATTTGCCGGCAAGCCTATTGGCGTTGCGACTGCTTCAACAGGCATTTTGGGAGGTATACGTGCCGCACAGCAGCTGCAGGTGAATATCTTAGGCGTAGGGGCTTATCCGCAACCGCAAATGCTGACAGTCGGCGAAGTTGACAAACAAATGGATACCGAGGGTGAGGTTCTAAATACGGCTTTTGAATCAAAACTGAATGGCTTTGTGAGTTCCTTTTTGGGATTTGCAGCTAAGTTTTAGAACAGATAATTGGTAGAATCGAAGGTCCACGCAGTGAAAGCAGAGGGTACCTGGTACTTTTCAAAAAGCAGTCAAGTCTATCCTTTTTCGGCTTTCTTTTGTTTTTTAAGAACAAAAGCTTGGGAATTTTATCTTTTATAAGCCTCATCATCAAACCAAACAGGTGTTTCATCAAATGGCATTCCATTATAATTGAAGGTAATCTCCTCCCCTGCCGGGATATCGGCAATGGCAAAAACGTCGATAGAAGTGGTTTCTCTATTGGTATAATATTCCGAATTGGGTTTGTAGGAATGATTGTACAATGAACCATAACCCAAGGCCAGAGCGGCTTCTCCGCCATCATCACTCCAAAGGAAATAATAATCATGAAGGACTGTATGGTGAATAACTTTGAGTTCATCGGCCGGAATAATGATGACAGGCGCAATCTCAATAAGTGTTCCGATTGGAATAAATTCAGTGGCAAAAACGCCACGCCCGCCCAGAGGGCTTTCGGCTATGTAGAGGAAGGGTAACTTTTGCATGTATATGATGTGCGGATGAGATGATCCCGTCTTGGGTCGGGACAAGTTATAAGGATGTGCGGATTTTGACGAATATGAATTGACGGATCAAATTAAAAAAATACTAATCCTCGCGGACCAGACTTTTGATACGGGCAGCGCGCATAGCAGGCAGTAGGGCTGCTCCGATTCCGATAATTAATACGGTGAGGATGACCACTATAAAATCGCTGATGCGCATACTGACAGGATAGGACTGAATGAGAAAGGTAGAGCCGGCTCCTTCCAAAGGAACAAGACCGAATTGCTGTTGCAAGACACAAATGATGACTGCTGCAATAGTGCCGACAGCTACCCCAATACCTGAAAGCAGTGCACCTTCTGCTAAAAATATGTTACGGACCAGTGCATCTGTTGCACCCATCGCTTTCAGATTGGCTATATCTTTGCGTTTTTCCAAAACCAACATCCAGAGTGCACCTACCATATTAAAAGCAACCAATACAAGGGTAAAAGCGAAAATAAGAAAGCCCACCCATTTTTCCATATTGGTAATTTTGAAAAAGGCTTCATCCTGTTCAAAACGATTTTTTACAAAATAAGCCTCACCCATAATTGTCCGAATATCGGACTGAATTTGAGCTGTATTGAATGCAGGGTCTGTTTTAATTTCCAAAGCACTGATCTCACCAGACTTGTAGGCCAATAATTCCTGTACAAATTTCAAATTGGTGATTACTGTATTGTCGTAATCAACCTGTCGGACAGAAAACACTCCGGAAGGATACAATTCCCGCTGATCGAATGGTTTTTTGGTGATGGAAACCTTTGTTTCTCCGCGTTTTGGCATAAAGACCGTAAGCGGATTGGCCTGCATACCTCTAATTTGAAGCGTATGTTCAATCGTAGCACCAACCACAGCAAGCTGCTGATTGCCCTTTGAAGAGCCGCCAATGTCAAATCGTCCGCGCTGCAAGGTACTGTCCATCGCAATTACAGTGAGGAAATTTTCATCTATCCCCTTTATTGTACCAATATTCTGAATGCCTTCATATTCAAAAAGCGCAATTTCTTCGAGTACCTGACTGATAGATATAACACCTTCCACTTTTTCAAGTTTGGACATTTGGTCTTTTGTCAAGGTAAATACTTTACCTTCTTTTGCGGTAAGGTGAATATCGGGTTTAAACACGCCGATGAGGTCACGCAGCAGATCCTCAAATCCATTGAAAACCGATAGGATCACGATAAGTGCCATGGATCCCAAAGCGATGCCAAACACCGATATCATGGAAATCAGGTTGATAGCATTCGTTGTCTTTTTGGAAAAAACATAGCGTATGGCGAACCGGAAGGGTAGATTCATTTATTCAAAAAGAGGAAAGATGAAAGATAAAAGAGGCAGATAACAGTTAATTTATACACTATTCCTCGTCATCAGTCATTTCAGCTTCACCGCGCTCATCATCTTCACCTTCTTCATCTTCGAAATCATCATCTGCGAGCAATTGTTCAAGTGTAAATTCTTCATCATCACCGTCAATATCGTCATCATCAGCTTCAGCTGCTTTTTGAGCCGCTTTTTCTTTGGCAGCTTTCATTTCCATGACTTCTTTCATAGAACGTTCCTGAAACTCAGGATTGTTAATATTTTTGAAGAGTAGGTCTACATGTTCCATCTCATCCATCGTATCGTCGATAAAGAACTTTAGCACAGGAATACGGCGCACCTGTCTTTTAATACGTCTGCCCAATTCTCCGCGAAGGCGGGAAAGATTTTCCCACATTTCTTTGATAATCTCCTGTTTATAAAGTGTGTTGTAAACACTGAGGTAGATATAAGCAATACCCATATCGGCACTCATTTTTACACGTGTAACAGTTACAAGCGCATCACCATAAATGATATCACCTTCAATTTGCAGTACTGTACTGAATTCTTTTTGGATTAATGCAGCTATCTGTCGCTGTTTAATAGTTTGTTTCATTATTAGGATGTAAGATTTGAGAGATAAGACTTGAGAAGCCGATAATATAATCTAAAAACATCATCACTTTAACCTGTAAACTGCCTTTGGCTTTTACTTTTGTCTTGATGATTAGAGTTGAGAAAATTTAACAGCAAATTCAAATCTTTGGCAAAAATAGCGTTTTTGTTAAAAACACTATGCATTTTTAATTTAAACCATGTTTTCTATTTTTCATGATCATTTCGGCTGTCCATTCTACCCTACCTTTAAAGTCAGTACTTCGTTCGGGACAATTGTTTCTTTCACAAAGGAAACAGGAAGTTGCGATGCAGGGATCAACATGCACAAAAACCTCGACAGAGGGGTCTAAGTTGCGGCGAAGTAATTGTTCCAAATTATCTACTTCCTCGTGAGCCTCTCTTGTTGTAAAAAACCAAGGTACCGTGATATGACAATCGATATGCAGGGAAGGTCCGTATTTGATAATGCGCAGATTATGAACATCAATTCTATTTTCTGCTCTATTTTCATTTAGGTGCTTTACAATATTTTTAACAAGATCAATATCTACTTCATCCATAATTCCTGCCACAGATTCTCTAAGTATTCCATAGCCTGTCCAGCCTATAAAACCACCAAAAATTAAAGCCACTACATTATCGAGTACCTGTGCTGCTCTGTCATTTTGCCAAACAGACTGTAAGAGGAAGATGGCCAAAAGCCCTATAATCATTCCAACTGTAGAGTAGGCGTCAGATTTTAGGTGTTTTCCACCGGCAATCATGGCCAATGATCCTGATTTATGACCTTGTTTTTCAGTTAGATAACCCAATAAATAATTGACAGCTCCAGCAAAAGCTGCAATATAAAGTCCTATTCCAACATTTCCTATCGGTTCTCCACCAAAAATTAATTTCCAGACAGCCTGTACAACAATAAGTACTCCGGCCAAAGTGATAAGAGTTCCCTCTACTCCTGCTGAAATAAATTCAACTTTTCCATGTCCATATGGGTGATTTTCATCCTTTGGCTGTGCCGACAATATAAGACTGTAAAGTCCTAATGCACCGGCTGCAACATTAATAATACTTTCCAAAGCATCAGTCAGTACGGTACTGGAATGGGTCATCCACCAAGCAAAAAATTTACCTGCCAATAAGATTGCTCCAACAATGACTGTTATGAGCTGTAGTTTTATATTTTTATTATTCAGATTTAGAGATTGAGAGGTTAATAGAGGTTAAGCTTATAAAAGGGTAATATTAATTAGTATTTTTAATTCCTTTAGCCTTTTTTCCTGTTGTGTTTAGATGTTTTTTGTCCTGTTTTAACAGTCTTTGTTATGATACTTTTTGATTTACCTGAAAACTTAGGAATTCTTTTGCCGGCCTTTTGTTTCTGTTTAATTTTATAATCCTTTTTCTCGTGGAAAGCTCCTTTGAAATCGGGATCATCTTTCTTTTTCTGAATATCGATTTCTCTTTCCATGTCCTGATTTTCCTCAAAAGGCGTTTCTGCAATGACTACATCAGCAGGCATATCGAGAACAGGAATCGGCATTCTGATTTTCTGTTCTATCTGTTTTATGTGGTACTGATCGGATTTGGTCACAAAAGTAATAGCAGTTCCTGTACACCACGCACGTCCGGTACGGCCGATACGATGAACATAATCTTCATAAACAGTTGGCACATCAAAATTGACAACATGGGTTACTTCGGTTACATCGATACCTCGTGCCATAACATCCGTACTGATAAGGAGGCGCACAGAACCCTCTTTAAAATCGTTGAAGGCATTGATACGGGTATTCTGACCTTTATTGGAGTGAATGAGCCGCATTTCCCCTTTTAGTCGATGTATTTGAAGGTATTCAAAAATACGGTTAGCAGTAGTTTTAGATTTTACAAAAACCATTACACGACTCATTTCTGTGTTTCTCATCAAGTACTCCAAAAGATTCAGTTTTGTCTGAAAATTGGGTACACTGTAGGATTGCTGATCAACGGTTTCTACAGGTGTAGCTTCCGGAGTAATTTCAATTTTAAACGGAAAGTCCATAAAATCCCAGCTCAACTCTTCTACAATACCGGAGAAGGTAGCTGAGAACATCATATTTTGCTTTTTGCGAGGCAGTACATCGAGAATAGCATTCAACTGTGGTCGGAAACCCATATCGAGCATACGGTCTGCCTCGTCTAGGATAAATACCTGAATTTTTTTGAGATCTAAGCCTTCTTCCTGATATAATTCCAATAACCGCATTGGTGTAGAGACAACAATGTCGACACCGGCTCTGGCAGTTTCGGCCTGTTTCTTTCTGCCGACTCCGCCGTAAAGACCCACGGAACGAAGATCAGTATATTTACCTAAAAGCTGCACCTGTTCCAATACTTGAAGTACGAGTTCTTTGGTTGGCACTAAGATAACTGCACGGGGCAATTCACCCTGAGCAAATTTAAGGTTTTGCATCACAGGCAACAGATAAGCGGCCGTTTTTCCAGTACCTGTTTGTGCAATGCCAATGACGTGCTGACCTGAGCGGATGATAGGAATTGCTTTCTGCTGCACTGGAGTTGGGATAGTATAACCCATTTCTTCAATTGCATTCAGGTACTGACGTGGCAGTCCAAGCTCTTCGAATCCCGATAAATTATTTTCCATAATAATATTATATAGTTAAAAGTCTCATTTCAAATGAGTCTGAAAAAGCAAATATACGGCCTTTTAAACTAAATAGTTTAAAAAATTGGATTCTATAGCTTTAAGATTTTAAAATTGGGTAAATTTGTTCAAAACTATAATGTTATGACAATGAAATATGCATTTATACTGATTCTTACGTTGACTTTTTACAGTTGTTCTACAGGTAAATTAAAATTTGACCGAATAGAGTATTACAGCGGCAATAATTCTTTACCGCCAAATTACAGAGAAATGCTGGAAATTAAAATTGACAGCAGTCAGATTAAAATTACCAAAAGAAAGGGTGAAGATGTAGATAACAATGAAGTTGTTATCAGCAGTAAGGATTTTTTAAACCTACAGTTAAAAGCAAAAAAACTTCCCCGTAAGACTCCAAAGCAACAATTTGCAGATGGAGCTGCAGTTATTGGAATTTCTTTTTACAAAGCTGACAGTCTAATACATTCTACTTATTGGCAGCCACAGCAAAAAATATCGAAGAAAACAAGTGCGCTGCAGTTGGCTATTTTGGAGCTTTTACCTTCAACGCCAACAGCACCGATTATAGAGAAAGGAAAAAGTGAGTATGGACAGTAGAAGTTGTAATGATATGAAAAAGACCAGTCGTTTTTAAACTGACTGGTCTTTTTCTTATTTTAAAAAATAGTGCGTTGTCATTTTAATTTGCTTTATACACTACAACAATTACAAGGTAGACGGTTTATGAGATATACAAAGCATGAGAATAAATGCCTGCCACTTATCAATTCTATAATTTCCTTTTTATGGTTTGGTTCCAATGAATATGATACCAAAAATGATTGCAGTAGCAAACTTGAGAATATAGAAATATCTATTAATTGACTCTTCAAAAGGTGTAGGATATATAACTGCACTCAAATCTAAAATACCTAGTATATTGAGAATATCTGAGCCTACTGAATTCCCCATTGCAATATCACTATTCTTTATTATTGAGAATACAACGGAGTAGCAGTTTCCGGAAGAGAAGCACCTAAAGCTAATATGGTCAAACAAATTATTTATTTACTGTGTCCGATATTTTAGGGCAAATTTAAAGCACCTTTTTAGGTGAGAGATTATATTCAAAACAAAATAAAATTATTAAGATTTAAATTTACCAAAAACTGAAACCCAAAGGCCTGAACTGAAATAAGCGCTAAATGCTAAAGATATATCGAAGAAAAGTAGTCCGCCAAGAGTAGCAAACGCTGCACCTTCTATTCCGAAAGGAGGAATCAACAAAAACTGCAAAAATATATTAATGATAACGCTAAGAATCAAAGCCTTAGTAACAGCTCTTTCCTGACCAATCATACTTAACAGATAATTTGCCGGACCTATAAATACATGTACAAGTTTTGTGATGCACAGTAAAACCAGTACTGTAAATCCCGCTTTGAAAGATGTACCGTACCAAGATAAAAACCATGGACCTAAAGCTATAAAAACAGTAATAATCAACGCTATTAACAGTGCACTTATTCGAGTTATTTTAGTATAAAATGCCTGCAATTCTTCTTTTCTGTTCTGATGATAAAGGGAAGAAAACATAGGAGTTGAAACTGTACAGATTACAAGGTATGGAATGAGCGCAATATCTGAAAATTTAAGGGCTACATTGTAATAGGCTATTTTTTCAGGTTCAATTTCGAAAATACCCAGAAAAACGATGTCAATTCTTGTATTAATGCTGTAAAGAAGGGTGCTTAACATAAAATAAAAACAAGTTTTTCTCCAATGTTTAGCATTTAAGGAAGTTGAACTTTTAATAAAAATTATATTCAGCTTTTTATAAACCAAATACAAAGCTGCAGCTGCAGCTAAAAAGAAGGATACAGTTCTAAAAACAATTGCAGAAAAATCATCAATTTGATTCCCCAGTAAATAGACAAAGAATAAGACTCCAAGAAAAAAAAGCGGCTGTAATATTTTTTCTACTATTTGACCAGATCCTAATTTACCCCAACCTCTTAAAGCAGCTTGATTAAAGTGCATGATTACAAAGAAAGGTATACTTAACGCGGCATAAAAATGATATTCCGAATACTCAGATAATCCACTGATTGGTAAAAAAAATGCTGCCAAAGAGAAAATTATTGCAGAAATTAGACCTGAAAATAAAACTGCCTTATTACCCCAAATAAGAAAGGCCTTTGCTTGAGATTTATCTTCATTAGCTTTATAAAGCGGCATTTGTCTTAAGGCCAGATCATCTAAACCAAAAACAGCTGCTGCACTGACAATAGTTACCCAGGTAAATACCAAAGTGTAAATACCAAAACCTTTGTCACCGGTAAGTCGGGCAACAACTATTGTGATTAAAAATGTTAGTATTGAAAGTGATGCCTGAAGAAAAAGAGAAGATAATGACCCTTTTAAAAAGGCCTGTTTAATTTTGGCATCCAATTCATTTCCTAAGATTTTGTGAAGATAGGACAGAATAGACTTTTTCATTTTAAAGTGAAAAAAAGCCACTCTTACCTTTATGATAGAGTGGCTTATTTTATAATTGAAAATATCTGAATTATTCTTCAGTTTTATCTTCAGTAGGAGTTTCAGTTGTTTCTTCAGTTACTTCAATTTCAGTTGTAACTGTAGTTTCTTCAGTTTTTTTGCGACGACCGCGACGAGTGCGTTTTTTGTCAGCTTCTTCAGCCTGACTTGCAGCATTAAGGACTAATGTGTTAAAATCAACTAATTCAATCATTGCAACTTCAGCAGCGTCACTTGGGCGAAAACCTAAACGAACGATACGGACATAACCACCGGGACGATTAGCAATAACAGGAGCAATAGTTGTGAACATTTCTGTAACTGCATCTTTGTTTTGTAGGTAGCTATAAACTACGCGACGGGAGTGAGTTGTGTTGTTTTTTGATTTAGTTAACAACGGCTCGATGAATTTACGCAATTCTTTTGCTTTCGCAATAGTAGTTTTGATGCGTTTGTATTTTACGAGAGAAATTGTAAGATTGCGCAGAAGGGCTTTACGGTGACCTGCTTTGCGGCTAAGGTGGTTAAACTTTTTACCGTGTCTCATGATTTGTTAGTAATGAATTAACTTCGCAGCACTGATAAAGTAATCAAAGTTACTGCAAAAAAAAAATGATTATTCTTCGTCTAATTTGTATTTAGAAAGATCCATACCAAATGTAAGACCTTTTTCCTGTAACAATTCTTCGATTTCAACTAAAGATTTTTTACCGAAATTGCGGAATTTCAATAACTCATGAGTCTCATATTGAACAAGTTCACCAAGTGTATTAATTTTCGCCGCTTTAAGACAATTGTAAGCACGAACTGAAAGGTCGAGATCTTCCAAAGATGTTTTGAGCAGTTTGCGCATGTGTAGAATGTGCTCATCAACAATATTGTCTTCTTTATCGGTTTCATCAGGGAATTTGATATTTTCATCTGTGATGAGCATCAAATGCTGAATTAAGATTTTAGAAGCTTCTTTGATAGCATATTCAGGATGAATTGTACCATCAGTTTTTATTGTTATTGTCAGTTTTTCATAGTCGGTACGTTGACCTACACGGCTACTTTCAACTGAATAATTTACATTTTTAATAGGTGTATAGATTGCATCTACAGGAATAAAACCAATAGGTGCATCTTTAGGAAGGCTGTCTTCGGCTGGTACATAACCACGACCTTTAGTGACAGATAACTCCATTTCTAGAGAAATAGCAGGATCCATGTGACATAGGACCAAATTAGGATTAGTAACTTTAAAAACATTGGTATGTTCACTTATATCGCCTGCGGTTAAAACTGATTTACCACTTATAGAAACATAAATTTTTTCAGTTATGACATCCTGATCATCTAAAAGATATTTAAGACGAACTTGTTTTAAGTTCAAAATAATGTCTACAACATCTTCAACAACACCTTCTATAGTAGAAAATTCATGATCTGCACCTTTAAGACGTACCGCAGAAATTGCAAAGCCTTCCAAAGAAGAAAGAAGTATACGGCGCAATGAGTTTCCGATTGTTTGACCGAAACCAGGTTCTAGAGGTTTAAATTCAAAAAGACCTTCGAAATCATCGGCTTTTTGTAAAAGTATTTTATCGGGTTTTTGGAAATTCAGCAAGCTCATAATAGAATTGTGGCTTTTGATATGTAAAATAAGGTATTTCAAATACAAAACTTAGGACTTCATACAGACCGAATGAAGTCCTAAGCAGAGCATGCCAATAGGCTATTTTTTATTTTGAATAGAGCTCAACAATTAACTGTTCGTTAATAGTTTCCGGTATTTGGTCACGAGTTGGATAATTCAGGAAATTTCCCTCCATTTTTGAATTATTCCATTGTAACCAGGAATATTTACGTACATTTTGACTATTAGCTGCAATTGAATCTATTATAGTTTGTACACTTTGAGATTTTCCTCGAACAGTTATTACGTGACCAGGACGTAAAGATAGTGAAGGAATTGTTGAAACTATACCATCAACTGCAATATGACCATGAGAAACTAACTGTCTAGCACCACTACGAGTAGGTGAAATTCCTAAACGATATACAACATTATCAAGACGAGCTTCTAACAATTGTAAAAGGTTTTCACCTGTTACACCAGTTTTGCGTATAGCTGCCTCAAATGTAAGACGGAATTGGCGTTCTAATACACCATATGTATATTTAGCTTTTTGTTTTTCCATCAACTGAACTGCATAGTCAGATTTTTGTTTGCGGCGTTTAGCCAATCCATGCTGTCCCGGAGGGTATTTCTTACGTTCGAAATATTTATCGTAGCCAAAGATGGGTTCGTTGAACGCTCTGGCTTTTTTCGATCTGGGTCCTCTGTATCTTGCCATTACTGATAATTTATTAAAAAATTTTAGCTTTAATGCCCTAAAGTATAATACTATACTCTACGTTTTTTGGGTGGACGACAACCGTTGTGTGGAAGAGGAGTTGTATCCTGAATTATTGTTACTTTAACGCCAGTAGCATCAATAGCACGAATTGCTGCTTCACGTCCTGAACCAGGCCCTTTAACATATACTACAACACTTCTAAGGCCCAACTCATATGCTTCGCGAGCTGCTTCGCTGGCAGATACTTGAGCTGCATAAGGAGTATTCTTTTTGGAGCCACGGAATTTTGATTTACCGGCTGAACACCAAGAAATAACTTGACCAGCTTTATTGGTCATTGTTATAATAATATTATTAAAAGTAGCCTGTATGTAAGCACAACCTTGCGGTTCTACTTTTACATTTTTCTTTTTTAATTTTTTTGCTGCTTTAGCCATAACTGACTCATATAATTTACAATGATTATGAATATACCTACTAATTATTATTTAGGTGCTTTTTTCTTGTTAGCAACAGTTTTACGTTTACCTTTACGGGTACGAGCATTAGTACGAGTACGTTGACCCCGGACAGGAAGTCCTCTACGATGACGTAAACCGCGAACACAAGCAATATCCATCAAACGCTTAATATTTAATTGTATTTCTGAGCGAAGCTGACCTTCAACCTTATGTTTATCACCCAAAATTCTACGAATTTCTTTGATGTTATCATCCGTCCAATCCTTTACACGAACATTTTCATCAATACCGGCTTCTGCCAAGATATTTTTAGAACTGGTTGCTCCAATACCGAAAATATAGGTTAACCCAATAACACCTCTTTTGTTTTTAGGCAAATCAACGCCTGCAATACGAGCCATATGTTAATTATTTTTTGAATTGTTTATCCTTGACGTTGTTTGAACCTAGGATTTTTTTTGTTAACAATGTAAAGTTTTCCTTTACGACGCACGATTATACAATCAGCTGAACGTTTTTTGATAGATGGTCTTACTTTCATGACACTATAATTTGTAAAATTTATTTGTATCTGTAGATAATTCTTCCACGAGTTAAATCATAGGGCGACATCTCAACTGCCACACGATCTCCAGGTAAAATTCTAATGTAATTCATACGCATTTTACCAGAAATAGTAGCGATTATAAGATGTTCATTTTCTAGTTTAACTCTAAACATCGCATTAGAAAGTGCTTCTGTAATTTCACCGTCTTGACGTATGAGATTCTTTTTACCCATGATTAAAAATTCGGAGTGCAAATATCATAAAAAGAATTTAATATTCCTAATATGGTATTACTTTTTAAATATTTAATTAAATAATAATTAAGCTGTAATTCTTTCTTTTTTAGTGCGGCTTGATTTTGAATCATAACCATTCATTGCCAGATGACCATTAATTTGTTGGATAGTATCTAAAACAACAGCTACCATAATTAAAAGGGATGTACCTCCAAAGAATACAGCAAAATTTATATCAACCATTAAAAACAAACGTGCAAGACCTGGAAGTATAGCTATAAAACCTAGGGCTATAGAACCGGGTAGAGTAATTCTTGTAGTTACCAAATCTATATAATTAGCTTCATCACCTCTATTAACATTTGGAATGAAAGCATTTTGATTTTTAAGGTAATCTTCGTATTGCTTAGGATTTGATATTAATGCTGTGTAAACATAAGTAAACACAACAACAAGAAAAAAGAAAACAATATTATAAGGTAAAGAAGTAAAATCTTGCATTTTACCAAGAAAAGTAGAAGGGTCTGCAGAGGCTCCAAATGCCTGTCCAATAGCGCCAGGAATAAACATTATAGCCTGAGCGAAGATTATAGGCATTACACCAGCTGCATTTAATTTTATAGGTATATGATCTAGACCAGAGATACCACCAGAGTTACCCGATGAACTTGCAATAGCATGTTTAGCAAATTTTATTTGAATTTTTCTAACAGCCTGTACTAATGCTACTGAGGCAACAACTACAAGTATAAAAATAGCTAATTCAACAACAAAAATAACAGGCCCACCAGCTGAAGAACTGAATTTGTTACCAAATTCACCTAAAAAAGCTTGTGGCATAGTAGCGATGATACCAGCAGTAATAATCAAAGAGATTCCATTTCCAATACCTTTGTCTGTAATTTTTTCACCTATCCACATGCAGAAAACAGTCCCCGCAGTTAAAATAATTATGTTAGATAACCAAAAAAGAGTTAAACCAACATGCTCAGAAATTGCAGAAGGAAAAGAAGCATGCATATAATTCAAATATGCAGATCCCTGTACTAATGTTATAGCAATAGTAATATATCTAGTAATCTGATTCATCCTTCTCTGACCGGCTTCACCTTCTTTCTGTAACTTTTGGAAATAGGGTATTGCAAAACCTAGAAGTTGAACAATTATAGATGCTGATATATACGGCATTATACCTAAAGCAAACACAGCACCATTAAAAAAGGCACCACCAGAGAAAGTATTAAGCAGGTCAAGAAGACCAGGATCTGAATCTCCCCCTTTACTGAGGGAGGCAGCTATAGCGTCTTTGTCAATACCTGGCAAAATTATATAACTGCCAAGGCGGTAAACAGCCAGGAGAGCAAGAGTAATTAGTATTCTGGTTTTTAACTCCTGAACATTCCAGACTTCTTTTAATTTTTCTATTATAGTCTTCATTAATCAGCTCGGTTATGAGTCAAGAAGGGTAAATTATCTGAAGGAAATCCACTAAAAAAAAGTGAAAACAGACTAGCTAAGAATTACTACATTAGCACCCTGACCTTGAAGCAAAGTTTTTGCAGCTGCGTCAACTGAATGAGCTTCTACATTGAATTTGAGTTTCAAGCTGCCTTCAGCAACTACGTGAAGTTTATCATTTTCTTCAAAATAAGAGAAAAATTGAGCAACTTCTTTAGGGCTAACAGTTTCAAGAGTACCTGCTAGTGCAATACCTTGTAACTGATTAGTTTTAAATACAAACATTGCATGTCCGCCTGCATTAGAAATAGCTACTTTAGCAGAAGCCGAAAATCTATTTGCAGAAATAGTCAATGCTATATTCAATTCACCATGACCTAAAACTTTTGTAAGATCAAACTTACCGATATAACCTAAATTATATAGTACATCATTTGAAATTACTGACAAGTTATGTTTCTCTGCAATAGCAGAAAGATCATTTAGATTAAAGACAACATAATCAGCAGTGCGATACGACTGATAACGTGGATGAGTGTTTTTGAAACCACTTTTAGGAAGTCTCATTTGTAAAGGCATCTGACCACCTTCATGTGCTCTTTTGCTTTTAAAGCCTGCACGTGCTTTTGCACCTTTATGACCGCGAGTAGAAGTACCACCATGACCAGAACCGGTACCACGAGCAATACGTTTGCGATTTTTTACAGAACCTGTAGCTGGTTTAAGATTGCTCAGTTTCATTGTATGATAATGATTATTTATGCAATTATAAATTAAATTAGTTGCTATAAACCCTAATTAGAGTTTTTCTACTTTAATCAAGTGATTAACTTTGTTAACCATGCCTTGAATCTGAGGAGTTACAGTATGTTCTGCAGTAGCACCAATTTTAGTTAGACCCAAAGCACGAACAGTGGATTTTTGTCTTTCTGGACGGTCTATCACACTTTTAACTTGGGTTATTTTGATCTTATCCATTTTGATAAATTTTTTAGGATTAACCATTAAAAACTTTCTCAAGCTCCAAACCGCGTGTTTTAGCTACCTGGAAAGGAGAACGCAATTTAGAAAGAGCATCGATAGTTGCTTTGATAACATTGTGGGGATTGGAAGATCCATTAGATTTAGCCAATACATTATGGACACCTGCTAATTCTAAAACAGCACGCATTGCACCGCCAGCAATTACACCAGTACCATCAGTTGCAGGAAGGATAAAAACTTTACCGGCACCATATTTACCGTGTTGTTCGTGTGGTATTGTACCTTTGAATACAGGTATTTTAACCAAATTTTTCTTAGCATCATCTACTGCTTTTTGAATTGCAGCAGAAACCTCGCGTGCTTTACCCAAGCCATGACCAACAGTACCGTTACCGTCGCCTACTACAACTATAGCGGCGAAACTGAAAGTACGACCACCTTTTGTTACCTTGGCTACACGGTTAAGAGCAACCATTTTTTCTTTTAATTCGGTTTCAGCGGGCTTAACTCTATTTGTATTTTTTGCCATTGTATTAAATTTTCACTCAGTTTTAGAATTGAAGCAGTTCGTTGGTGCCATCATCGAGTTTCTCTCCACGAGCACCATCAGCTAAAGCTTTGATACGACCATGATAAAGATAACCGCCACGGTCAAATGCAATTGTTTTAATGCCTGCATCAAGAGCTTTTTTGGCAAGTAGCTGACCAACCATAGCAGCTTTTTCAATTTTTGTAGCTTTTTTGTCAAGGATACCATCTTCTCTTGAAGAGGCAGACATAATTGTTTTGCCTGCGATATCATCGATAAGTTGAGCATAGATCTGTGAATTACTGCGATAAACAGCCATACGTGGTCTTAATGCAGTTCCAGATACTTTTTTACGGATGCGTCTCTGAATTTTCTGACGACGCGTCATTTTTTTAGAAGCCATATTATATATATGATGCGTTGCTATTCTATAATTTTATTTCAAGCTCTATTTAGAAGCAGTTTTACCTGCTTTTCTGCGAATTGCTTCACCTTTAAAGCGTACACCTTTTCCTTTGTAAGGTTCAGGTTTACGGAATCCACGGATCTTAGCAGCAACCTGACCAAGTAATTGTTTGTCAAAAGATTCCAAAACAATAAGAGGAGCCTCCCCTTTTTTTGTTTCTGTTGTCAATACAACTTCCTCTGGTAGGTAAAACATAACCGGGTGAGAATAACCTAAAGCTAATTGAAGTAATTGACCTCTGTTTTCAGCTTTATAACCTACACCATAAAGTTCCATTTGAAGTTTAAATCCAGTTGAAACTCCAGTTACCATGTTAAAAATCAACTGGCGATATAGACCGTGCATAGATTTATGACGTTTCTGATCTGTTGATCTTGATACAATTGCCTCGTTACCATTTACTTCAACTTGAATTGCGGTAGATTCGATTTGTTGATACAAGGTACCTTTGGGACCTTTTACAGTCACCAGATTTTTATCACTGACCTTGACTTCGACACCCGCTGGGATTTGAATTGGCAGTTTTCCAATACGCGACATTTTATTATGATTTTATCTTTTAATAAATAACAATCCTTCCTGTGTGCTTAGTAGATGTAAAACAACACTTCACCGCCCACTTTCTCTTTACGGGCCTCTTTGTCAGTAAGAACACCTCTTGATGTAGATACAACAGCGATACCTAAACCATTAATAACGCGGGGTAATTCAGTTGATTTTACGTATTTGCGAAGACCCGGACGGCTTACTCTTGCCATTTTACGGATAACAGGCTGACGAGTTTCTGAATCATATTTTAACGCAATTTTAATTGCGCCCTGCTTATTGGTTGTCTCCTCGTATTTGTATTTTAAGATAAAACCTTGAGCATATAGAATTTCAGTAATTCTTTTTTTCAAATTTGATGCAGGTATTTCAACGATATGGTGTCCTGCCATTTGAGCATTGCGAATACGGGTAAGGAAATCCGCAATAGGATCTGTAACTGCCATTTGAATTTTGGTTATCGCTAAAATTATCCATGTAAGGATTTTTTAGCTGATGATAAAATAATATTTAAAATGTTTTTGTCTCAAAAGGGATAAAAACATTAAAGCCTTTTACCAGCTAGCTTTTGTTACTCCGGGAATTTTTCCAGCTAAAGCCAAATCACGGAACTGATTACGGCAAACACCAAACTGACGCATATATCCTTTAGGACGTCCTGTCAGTTTACAACGGTTATGAAGGCGAACTTTTGCTGAATTTTTGGGTAATTTGTCCAAATCATCCCAACGTCCTTCTTCTTTAAGCTGAGCACGGAGTTTTGCGAATTTGGCAACAAGACGCTCTCTTTTATGTTCTCTAGCGATGACGGATTTACGAGCCATATGAGTTATTAATCTTTTTTGAAGGGCATGCCCAAAAGGGTTAACAATTCCAATGCTTCAGCATCAGTTTTCGCAGTTGTTACGAATGTGATATCCATACCTGTAATACGAGGAATTTTGTCCAAGTCAATTTCAGGAAAGATAATCTGTTCAGTAACTCCCATAGTGTAATTACCACGACCGTCAAAACTTTTAGGATTAACACCACGAAAGTCACGAACACGTGGCAAAGCTATGTTAAAAAAACGATCAAGGAATTCAAACATTCTTTCGTTACGAAGAGTCACACGCGCACCAATAGGCATTCCTTCACGTAACTTAAAGTTAGCGATAGATGTTTTAGCTTTGGTTTTAACTGCACGTTGACCAGTGATGAGTGTAAGTTCTTCAACAGCAATATCAGTAAGTTTCTTATCAGAAGAAGCCATACCGATACCTTGGCTTACACAAATTTTTTCCAATTTTGGTACTTGCATAATTGTACTGTACTGGAATTTCTCCATCAGTTTTACAACTACCTCTTCATGGTATTTTGATTTTAATCTAGGTTGGTAGCTCATTACTCAATTACCTCTTTAGTTTTCTTAGAAATACGAACTGTTTTTCCGTTTTGTTCTACACGGCTGATACGGCTGGCTTCTCCTTTAGAATCTACCAACATAAGATTGGAAAGATGGATTGGAGCTTCCTTTTCAACAATACCGCCTGGTACTTGGGCACTAGGCTTAACATGGCGCTTAACCATATTAAATCCTTCAACAATAGCTTTATATTCCTGAGGGAATACTTTAGTTACTTTGCCCTGCTCACCTTTGTGATCACCTGCTATAATCAAAACGGTATCACCGGATTTGATATGCAATTTGATCTTTTTGTTTTCGATTTTATTAGCCATTTTTAGAGTACTTCTGGTGCCAGTGAAACAATTCTCATAAAGTTACGCTCACGCAATTCGCGAGCTACTGGGCCAAAGATGCGCGTTCCGCGTGGTTCTTCGGCAGCATTCAGCAATACTACTGCATTATCATCGAATCGGATATAAGAGCCATCAGGTCTACGAATTTCTTTGCGGGTTCTTACGATAACCGCTTTAGAAACCATACCTTTTTTAGCTGCTCCACCGGGACTTGAATCTTTCACAGTCACAACGATGATATCTCCTACACTAGCATAGCGTTTTCTGGTACCACCCAATACTTTTATACAAAGTACTTCTTTGGCACCGGTGTTATCTGCGACATTAAGTCTACTTTCTGCTTGTATCATGTTGACGTATTAAATTATTTCGCGCGTTCTATAATCTCGACCAATCTCCAGCGCTTTGTTTTGCTCAGGGGGCGAGTTTCCATAATACGAACTACGTCGCCAGTTTTGCAATCGTTGGTTTCATCGTGAGCCTTAAATTTCTTAGTAAATTTAACAAATTTACCATAAATAGGATGTTTCACACGACGTTCAACCGAGATAGTAATGGTTTTGTCCATTTTATCGCTGGTGACGATGCCCACACGTTGTTTGCGCAATTTACGCGTTACTTCAGTTGCCATTGGAAACTATTTAAATTACTATTACTATTTTTTTTTCTCTTTCTTTCTGCGCGCCAGGATTCTATCGCGCTTTAACTCGGTTGGTTGAGCAAGTTCACGTGAACGTAATTCGGTTTTAACACGAGCTACATTTTTGCGTGCAATTCTCAACACCTGAGTATTTTCCAGTACTGCAACACTATGGTTGTAGCGTAGGTCCTGATAGTGAGATTCAGCTGATAAAAGCTCAGCTTCTAACTCTTCTACAGACATTTTTTTTAAATCGAGCTTTTCCATTGTTGTAAACTGTTATTATAATTCAACGTAATCGTTGCGCTCAATAAATTTAGTTTGTACAGGCAGCTTTTGCGCTGCTAAGCGAAGGGCCTCTTCAGCAACAGCACGTTTAACGCCATCGATTTCAAACATAATTCGGCCTGGGTGAACTACAGCTACGTAATGAGACAAAGCACCCTTACCTTTACCCATACGAACTTCGTTAGGTTTTTTAGTAATAGGCTTGTCTGGAAAAATACGAATCCACACTTTACCCTCACGTTTCATGAAACGTGTCATCGCAATACGGGCAGCTTCGATTTGACGGTTGGTAATCCAACCTTCATCCAAAGACTTTAACCCGAATGTGCCGTGGGAAATTGTTGAACCACGGTGTGCTACACCTTTGATTCTTCCCTTCTGCATTTTGCGGTATTTAGTTCTTTTCGGTTGTAACATTATTCGAAAATTGAGCAGTATTCAATAATAAGCAGCTCCTTTTGACAGTCACCTAACAAAGGCCGATCTGTCAAAAGCGGCTGCAAAGATAGAAATTAAATTTAAAAAGTTCTTATATTATGAACTTTTTTTTAAGATTTTTTCTTCTTTTTATCTCTGCGGTTATCTTTACCACCACCAGCTCCACCTTTAGAACGGTTATCTCCACGTTTACCGTCACCACGACCACCTTGTGATCCGCTTCCGGTATTAGCTGAACCTGATCCTGTCGCTGCTGTCCCCTGTTGAGTTGGGAAAAGATCTATTTTTTCATAAATTTCTCCACGGCAAATCCACACTTTGATACCAATCTTACCGTAAACAGTCTGAGCTTCTACAATTGTGTAATCAATATCGGCGCGGAAAGTATGCAGAGGGCTACGTCCTTCTTTGAATTCTTCAGAACGAGACATATCTGCACCGTTCAAACGGCCGGAGATACGTACTTTAATCCCTTCAGCACCCGCTCTCATTGTAGACTGAATTGCCATTTTAATGGCTTTTCTGTAGTTGATTCGTGCTTCAAGTTGTTTGGCAACTGTTTCACCGACAATCTGAGCACTAAGCTCAGGCTTACGGATTTCAACAATATTAATTTGTACTTCCTTGTTGGTAAGTTTTTTGAGTTCTTCGCGGATACGGTCTACCTCCTGTCCACCTTTTCCGATAATGATACCTGGGCGAGATGTGTGTATAGTGATAGTTACGCGCTTCGACGTACGTTCGATTACGATGCGGGAGATGCCGCCTTTTTCGATACGTACCTGAAGGTAGCGGCGGATTTTTTCGTCCTCAACAACTTTCTCGGCGAAATCTTTACCACCAAACCAGTTTGAGTCCCAACCGCGAATAATACCCAAGCGATTACCTATTGGATTAGTTTTTTGTCCCATAGTTTTATTTCCGTTGAATAGAATTAATCGTTTGAACTAATTACATCTGCAATAACATTTGTATCTTCAGATACAACCTGTAAAGGCAGACGATTTTCTACCACTAATGTAACGTGGCAAGAGTGCTTGCGAATGCGGTGAGCGCGTCCATGGGGTGCTGGTTGAAAACGTTTCAACTGTGCTCCTTGATCAACCCAAATTGCTTTCACAACCAAGTCATATTCATCGGCTTCCTGTTGGGTTTTCACTGACCAGTTGGCAATAGCCGACAACAAAATTTTGTATAGAAAACGAGCCCCTTCTTTACGAGTGAACTTCATTATTCCTAAAGCTTTAGTAACAGGAATTCCTCTTACTAAATCTGCAGACAAGCGCATTTTGCGAGCCGACATATGGCAGTTCCTCAATTTAGCATTCGCTTGTACTTTTCCATTATTATCTTGCATAACTTCTAAGCTGCTTTGATTTTTTAAAAAGGCTTATTTCTTTCTGTTACCTGCGTGACCGCGGAAGGTACGAGTGGGAGCGAACTCACCAAGTTTGTGACCTACCATGTTTTCAGTAACATAAACCGGGACAAATGTTTTTCCGTTGTGTACAGCGATTGTTTCACCCACCATATCCGGAATAATCATTGAGGCGCGAGACCAAGTTTTGATTACGGCCTTTTTGCGTGAATCCTTAGCTTTCTCCACCTTTTTTAGCAACTTGTGGTGAACGTAAGGACCTTTTTTGAGAGAACGTGCCATATCTATTTAGAATTTTTGCCGGTTTTTCTGCGCGTGATGATAAATTTATTTGAATAATTCTTAGGCGTGCGAGTTTTCTGACCTTTAGCTTTCAAACCTTTGCGTGAACGCGGGTGTCCTCCGGAAGAACGACCTTCACCACCACCCATGGGGTGATCGACTGGATTCATTGCAACACCTCGAACGCGTGGACGACGGCCTAGCCAACGTTTACGACCTGCTTTACCCAAAACTTGGAGACCATGATCGGGGTTCGAAACCGTTCCCACTGTTGCACGACAAGCTGCCAAAATCATACGGGTTTCGCCAGAAGGCATTTTGATGATAACATATTTACCATCACGACCCAAAAGCTGGGCAGACGCACCTGCACTACGAACCATTACTGCACCTTGTCCCGCTTTGGTTTCTATAGCATGGATTGTTGTACCTAATGGCATCTCACCCAAAGGCATACAATTGCCTTTTTCAGGTGCGATACCGGTACCAGACATTACCACTGCTCCTACTTTCAAATCATGAGGGGCAAGAATGTAACGTTTTTCACCGTCTGCATAAACCAAAAGGGCAATAAAAGCAGTACGATTGGGGTCGTATTCAATGCTTTTTACTGTAGCTGGTACAGTGTCTTTATCACGCTTGAAGTCAATAATACGGTAACGGCGCTTGTGTCCGCCACCAATTTGGCGCATTGTTCTGCGGCCCTGGTTGTTTCTACCACCTGATTTCTCAGATTTTGCCAACAGGCTCTTTTCAGGGCTGTCTGTTGTAACTTCGCTGTAGGCATTGCCTATGCGAAATCTGGTACCGGGGGTAATTGGATTATACTTTTTTACCGGCATGGTTGATTACGAATTTATCAGTATCGCGACTATAGTTATAAAAAAAAGATTCAATTATGCTTCTGTGTTGATCTCTTCAACATCGGCGGTTTCGCCGTAGAAGCCTTCAATAAATTGGCCTTCCGCTACTGTAACGTAGGCTTTTTTAATGGATGCTGATTTACCGTGAACATAACGTCCTTTAACCACACGGGATTTATTTTTACCGGGACGTACCGAAGTATTAACAGCTACTACATTTACACCGAACTTTTTCTCGACGGCTTTCTTAATCTCGATTTTGTTGGAATTTTTTTCAACAACAAATGTATATTGATTAAGAACTGTATTTTCTGCCAATTTGGTTGATTTCTCGGAAATCAGCGGCTTTATGATGATTACTTTGTTTGCCATTGTAGCCGATTTTAGAAACTCTCAAAAATTATTTATTCAAAACTTCATTGATCTTCTCAATAGCACTTTCTGCCAGAACAATGTAGTCGGCATTCAATACTTGATAAACATTAAAGTCTTTAGCATTGATAACGTCTGCATTTGGAATGTTGCGGCAAGACAAAGCGATATTGGTGTATACGTCGTCGATCTGTTCTTCGTGTGACAACAATTCACTTTGGTATGCTTCAAGAGATTTATCGTATTCAGTGCATGCAGCTTCATATTGTTTCATCAATTCAGCTTTCAACACTTTTTTACGACCTCTGATGCCTTGTGGTTTTTTAGGAGCTTCAGGTGCAACAGGTGCAGCCGGAACATTAAGCATCAAAATGCTTTTTGCGTCAGACAATGTACCGTTACCTGTTTTGAGATTGTCAAGCAAAGTAAGGTATTTTTTGGTTTTAGGTGCTTCAAATTTGAAGTCAGCCACAACAATTATACGATTTTCAATTGCTTTGTTACTCAAAACTGCTTTACGTGCAAGGCGGGTAACTTTTTTGTTGAGTTTAAGCTCATAAGTCCGAGGTTGAGGGCCGAATACACGTCCACCACCACGATACAATGGGTTCTTAATACTACCTTTACGAGATCCACCGGTACCTTTCTGTTTGTGCAGTTTACGGGTTGAACCGGATATTTCGTTACGTTGTTTTGATTTGTGTGTTCCCTGACGCTGATGAGCCAAGTACTGTTTGACGGCAAGGTACACCACGTGCTCATGATTCTGAGTTAATTCCAGACCGAAAACATCGGTAGGAAGTTCAACTTGTCTTCCGAGAGCTTTTCCGTTTATATCGAATACTTCCAGTTTCATATCTTATTTCTTGACGATTACAATAGAGCCCTTAAATCCGGGAATTGCTCCTTTGATTAACAAAATATTTTTGTCAGGAAATACTTTCAGTACTTTCAGTTTTTTGACAGTTACCTGGTCACCGCCGGTACGGCCACCCATGCGCAAACCTTTGAATACTTTAGCAGGAAATGAACAGGCACCGATAGAACCTGGAGCGCGAAGACGGTTATGTTGACCGTGAGTACGCATACCAACCCCTTTGAATCCGTGTCTTTTAACAACCCCTTGAAAGCCTTTGCCTTTCGATACACCAACGACAGAAACAAAATCGCCTTCTTTGAACACATCTTCAACAGCAATCCATTCGCCCAAGCCTTTACCGATATAGAAATCACGGAATTCAGCTAATCTGCGAGGGTACTTGTTGATGCCCTGGCCTCTTTTGTTTTCTTTTGTAGTTACGGCGGCGTTAGCCTGTCCGTCTTTGTGAGCTTTTTGACCGGTAAAGTGCCCTTTCAGAGCATTGGTTACCGACACTTCTCTACGCTCACCGAATCCCAGCTGCAAAGCATCATAGCCGTCTGTTTCCTGTGTTTTAACCTGGGTTACCACGCATGGCCCCATTTCAACAACAGTACAAGCTACATTGGTGCCTTTATCGGTAAAGATACTGGTCATTCCGATTTTTTTTCCAATTAACCCTTCCACTTTTTGAAATTTTGTAGGATTTAAAAAATGATTAACCTTACATCAATTTAACTTGAATATCTACCCCTGAAGGCAACTCAAGTTTCTCTAACGCACTTACTGTTTTTGCAGTTGAACTGTAAATTTCAATAAGACGTTTGTGGGTACGCAATTGGAACTGCTCACGCGATTTTTTATTCACGTGCGGTGATCGCAAGACTGTGAATATCTTTTTATCCGTGGGCAGCGGAATCGGACCGGTAACAACTGCACCGGTATTACGTACCGTTTTTACGATCTTTGCGGTTGATTTGTCAACCAAGTTGTGATCGTAAGAGCGTAATTTGATTCTGATTTTCTGATTCATGCCTCTTACTTTGTTTATGATAAGAAATTAAAAACCTAATTGATACTGCTAGAGAATCCACCCCGTTTCAGTAGAAACGGTTTGACATTTTCCTTATAGTATATTATTTTGAACTGGTGCCGTTTGCTTTCTCAATTACCACTTTGGCAATTCCTTCCGGAGCTTGAGAAAAGTGTGAGAATTCCATTGTTGAAGACGCACGACCAGATGTCAAAGTACGAAGTTCAGTAATATAACCAAACATTTCGGAAAGTGGAACCTCTGCTTTGACAATAATTGCTGTTCCTCTTGAATCCTGTCCTTTGAGCAAACCACGGCGACGGTTAAGGTCACCAATTACGGAACCGGTGTATTCATCGGGAGTAATGACTTCCAATTTCATGATTGGTTCAAGAATAACCGGTTTACATTTTCTTGCTGCTTCTTTGAAACCTTCTTTAGCACAAAGTTCGAATGCAAGTGGCTTAGAGTCAACAGAGTGCATAGAACCATCATAAACGCGAACTTTCATGCTGTCGATATTATAACCGGCCAAAATGCCGTTATCCATCATTGACTCAAATCCTTTTTTAACTGGATTTATATAAGCTTTATCAATAGAACCACCAACAATTGCCCAGTTAAATTGCATTTTTTCTTTACCTGATTTGAATTCTTCACTGTTAAGGAAGTCTTCATCTGCAGGACCGAGTTCAAACTCCATATCTGCAAACAAACCTGAACCACCAGATTGTTTTTTCAAACGCTCGCGGTGAGTAACAGACATTGTAAGTGCTTCTTTATAGTTTACCTGTGGTGCACCTTGGTTAACCTCAACTTTGAACTCACGTCTGAGACGATCTACAATGATTTCAAGGTGTAACTCGCCCATTCCGCTGATTACCGTTTGATTGGTATCTTCATCGTATGTAGCACGGAAAGTTGGATCCTCTTCCATCAGTTTGGCTAGTGCCATACCCAATTTCTCAAGGTCTTTCTGTGTTTTTGGTTCGATCGCCAAACCGATTACAGGTTCAGGGAATACCATGCTCTCAAGAATGATAGGATGGTCTTCAGCACAAAGTGTATCTCCAGTTTTAATATCTTTGAAACCTACTGCAGCTGCAATATCGCCGGCTTCAACATAGTCAATTGGATTTTGTTTATTGGCGTGCATCTGATAAAGACGTGAAATACGTTCTTTTTTGCCTGAACGGGTGTTCAGTATGTAAGAACCTGCATCTAAACGGCCGGAATAAGCACGGAAAAAAGCTAAACGTCCAACGTAAGGATCTGTTGCAATTTTGAATGCCAATGCTGCAAAAGGCTCTTTAACGTCAGGTTTACGGAATTCTTCTTCTTCAGTATCAGGATTTGTACCTTTGATAGCTTCTACATCCATTGGAGAAGGAAGGAATGCACAAACTGCGTCTAATACTGCCTGTACTCCTTTGTTTTTGAATGAAGAACCGCACATTACAGGAATGATACTCATATCACAAACAGCAGCACGTATAGCAGCACGGATTTCGTCGTGAGAAATTGAAGCAGCATCATCGAAGAATTTCTCCATTAATGTTACATCATACTCGGCTACGGCTTCCAACAACTGCTCGCGGCACTCATTAACCGTATCAACGAGATCAGCAGGGATATCGATAACTCTATAAGTCATCCCTTGATCATGCTCATTCCAAATGATAGCTTCATTAGTGATAAGGTCAACAACACCTTTAAAATCATCCTCAGCACCAATTGGAACTTGTAATGGTATTGCATTGGCACCCAACATTTCGCGCATTTGAGTAACCACGCTGAAAAAATCGGCTCCCTGACGGTCCATTTTATTAACAAAAGCAATACGTGGTACTTTATAGTTATCTGCCAAACGCCAGTTTGTTTCTGATTGAGGCTGTACTCCGCTAGATGCACAGAACAAGAATACCAAACCATCCAATACACGGAGTGAACGGTTTACTTCTACAGTAAAGTCTACGTGACCCGGAGTGTCAATTACGTTTACATGATAAGAAAGGTCTTTCCATTTCCATGCTGTTGTAATTGCTGCTGAAGTAATGGTAATACCGCGCTCCTGCTCTTGCTCCATCCAGTCAGTTGTAGCCGCACCTTCATGAACCTCACCAATTTTGTGAGTCATGCCGGTGTAATAAAGAACACGTTCGGTGGTAGTGGTTTTACCGGCATCAATGTGCGCGGCGATACCAATATTTCTAGTAAATACTAGGTCTCTTGCCATGACGTTTGTCGCCTTTAAGAATTTATAATGAAGAAATTTGAATTATTTTAGATTGTCTTAAAAAGACTATCTGTTGGCAAAGTGAGCAAATGCACGGTTAGATTCAGCCATACGGTGAGTGTCCTCACGTTTTTTCACTGCTGCACCTTCACCTTTAGCTGCTGCCATGATTTCGGCAAACAACTTATTGGCATATCCTTTACCACTGCGGGCACGTGAATATTTGATCATCCATTTCATGGCGATAGACATGCGGCGATCAGGTCGTATTTCGGTAGGAATTTGGAAGGTCGCACCGCCGATACGGCGAGAGCGTACTTCAACTGCAGGCATTACATTGCGAAGCGCTTTTTGGAATACCTCTATTGCTGGCTCATCAGATTTGGATTCGACGAGATCCATAGCATCATAAAATACACCGAATGCGGTGCTTTTTTTGCCGTCGTACATCATCATGTTTACGAATCTTGTAACAACAGCATCGTTATAACGCGGGTCCGGTTCAATGGTCCGCGGTTTCGGTTTGTGTTTTCTCATTTTTCAGCGATTTAATAAAGTTGTGTGAACAGAAATAAATACCATTTATCTTCTGTCAATTTGTTGTCCACTCTTCAATTCCGTCTTTTACGGAATTTACTTCAACAAGGGTACTGCCTAAGCAACTAAGCTCAAATGGCCAGTTTTGCAATTATTTCTTTTTTGCTCCACCTTTAGCCGGTGCGCCTCCTTTTCCTGCGGGTGCGCCTCCTTTGCCTGCTTTTGGACGTTTGCTACCGTATTTGGAGCGAGATTTCTTACGGTCGTTTACACCGGCGGTATCCAATGCACCGCGTACGATTGTATAACGTACACCAGGTAGATCTTTAACACGACCGCCGCGCACCAATACGATTGAGTGCTCCTGGAGGTTGTGGCCTTCACCCGGAATGTAACAAATCACCTCAATACCGTTAGTCAAACGAACTTTAGCAACTTTGCGAAGAGCTGAGTTTGGTTTCTTTGGCGTAGTTGTATACACACGAGTACAAACACCACGTTTTTGTGGGCATGCGTCCAAGGCTCTCGCTTTGCTTTTTGTCGCAATAAGCGTTCTACCGTTACGTACTAATTGGTTAATCGTTGGCATTACTGAATAAATTTATTTTTCTGAAATCAATAGACAATGATTCAAGCCCCAAATACATGGAGTTTTCATAAGCGATTGCAAAGATACAACTAATTTCTACTAAAAGAAATTAATCTTAAAATATTTATCTCTTTTTCAATAATTTTAAAGAATCAAAAATCCTTGGAATATTAATTCCGATGGGATTTAAGCCTTTTCTTCCAAATCAGCTTTAGACTTTTCTTCCGATAATGGCCGCTCATCAATGCTTACTTCCATGTAAGGGCAATGTCTGCAACCATTATGACAACAATACCCTCTTGTTTTCAGGTAGTAGGTTGTAAATACATACTTCCCCTTCTCTATGTAGTAATCTCTACCTTCTATGAGGGCCCTCATTTTAGCTGATTTACTGACTGCTTTATTGCTGCAATCGGTATTAAAACAAAAATCTGCAAACAAAGCAGGACTTCATTTGCAGACCTTTATTGATATTCATATTTTATGCTTCTTCACTATCAAGTATCTCTTCCAACTTGTCAGCATCAGCATCATCTTTTGCTTGTTGTTTTGCGAAGTGCTGCTCATAGACCTCTTTAAATTCATCTGAATTTACAGTTCTGGTTTCTTTAGAAAACTCATTTTCCAAAGCAGCAAAAAGCTTGGACTCCTGAACTTCTTCGTAGTATTTACGGTATGTCTCCTTATCTTCCGTCATTTTTTTTACCTGCTCATCGAACAGGTTGTGGAATGGTGAAATTTGGAAGCCATAATAACGTACAATTGCCATGCGCATTTCATACTCTACATCTTGTTGAGTAACGTTTACATCATACTTTTTGCACAGATCTTGTGTCAATGTACCCCAAATAAGCTGCTTCAACAGCTCATTGAACTGATCATCTTCAATCTTTTTACCTTTCAATTGCGTTTCCTCTACAAAACGGCGAAGGAATGCAACAGGGATCGGAAGATTTTTGTTCTGCTCCATCAAGTGTTCAAAAATCGAACGGTTGAAAATATTGAATACAGCAGATTCAAAACTTTCGGCAATTGCAGAACGTAGTCTGTTTCTGAAAGCAGTTTCATCTTCGAGTTCTTCATATTGAAAAAGCTCTTTGAAGAATTCAGCATTTAATTCTCTTTTCTTAACGCGCTTGATTTCCAAAATCTCTATTTCAACATCATCACTGCATGTCTGACGGGCAGTCAGTGCAAAATGAAGTTTTTTTGCTTTTTTCAATGTGACGCTGCTGTCCAAATCGGCCAAAGAAACAATAAGCTTATCTCCTATCTTTTTGTTGAGGAGCTGATTTTTCAATGCAGAGGCTGCCTTATCCAAATTGATATAAGTCTCTTCTTTTACCAAACCTTCGGGCTTAACAGTACCTTCTTCAGCTTCACGCAACGTTACACGCAATGTATCGCCATCCTGAACATCAGATACACCTTCCTCAAAATCCTGACTCAATTTTTTTCTTTGACTATCGATTTCCTTCTCCAAGGTCTCATCGTCAATCATAACAGAATAAAAAGGCATCGCAAATTCAGAAGATACACCCTCTATTTCAAAATCAGGTACAAAACCGATTTCAATATCAATTTTGATATCTTTTGGTTTTTGAATACTTGCATCGTATTTATTGTTTGGCAGAGGACTGCCCACAACATTTAATTTAGAAGTTTCAATAAAAGTATTCAGTTCATCGTTGATAATTCCCTGAATCTCTTCAACCAAAATCGAAGTTCCGAATTTAGCCTTGAGAAAACTCATTGGCACCTCACCTGTGCGAAATCCTTTAAGTTGAACTTTATTGCGATATTCTTTCAGCTTTTTTTCAACTTTTGGTAAATATTCCGCAACCGGCAGTTCTAAACTCAGTACAACTGTGTGCGTATCGTTATTGAAAACATGCTTTGCTGTTGGCATTGTCGTCTATTATTTGATAATGTGCATAAAAATAGTGCAAGCTAGAAACATTTGCCGTGCATTTGTTTTCTAACTTGCACTTAATAGTGCGAGTGGAGGGACTCGAACCCGCACACCTCACGGCACCAGATCCTAAGTCTGGCGTGTCTACCAATTTCACCACACTCGCATTCGTGTTGGTTCGGCAAAGATATGTTAAATTTTCACTTATTACCAACATTTATAAAAAATATTTCAAAAAAATATCAAAATAGATTCAAAATTCAATAAATATGGGCGTTCCAAAATAAAAATTTCTAAAAAATTTGGAAAACACCCGTATAGATGCTAACTTTCTATGCTAATCTGCTAAATATTTGTAAATACAATTTAGATTTTGTCCTACAGATTTTTGTATAATGATGATTAACAAACATTAGAATTGATGTTACAATAAAAAATAAAAATGGAATCCATACTAACATATCAGGTAGATCTTCCTGATGGAATGTCAGAAGTTACTGATTTAGAATTTGAACTCATAAAAGCCAATTTCGAAGCCATTCTTCCACAAATTAAAGTCCCTTTTACCGAAAAAGACGAAGACGAAATGCGTCGTGCTTTCGAGTTGGCATTCAGAGCACACAGCAAACAGCGCAGAAAATCCGGAGAACCATATATCCTGCATCCACTGGAAGTTGCCAGAATCTGCGCAACGGAATTGGGCTTGGGTCATACTTCAGTAACAGCGGCAGTTCTACACGATGTTGTTGAAGATACGCCTATTACTTTGGCTATGATTGAAAAGGAATTTGGCGACCGTATAGCCATGATTGTTGATGGTCTGACCAAATTTTCTGATTTTGCCAACGTCCGCGACAAAATCGTTGCCAGCCCACAGGCCGAAAACTTTAAAAAAGTGCTGCTAACGATCGCAAAAGATGTAAGGGTAGTACTTATTAAAATGGCCGACCGACTGCACAATATGCGGACTCTTGATCATATGCCGCACCATAAACAGCTAAAAATTGCTTCCGAGACATCCTATATCTACGCTCCATTGGCCCATCGCTTGGGTTTTTACAGCATAAAAACTGAGTTGGAAGATTTGGTTATGAAAATTATAGAGCCTGAACAATATTTCTACGTTATACAAAAATTGCAAGAAACTCAAATAGAACGTGAAGCTTATATTGCAGATTTTATAGCGCCGGTAAAAGAATCGCTTAATAAAGAGGGGGTAAAATTTAAAATCTTCGGAAGAGCAAAATCAATTTCTTCGATCAGCAATAAACTAAAAAACAAGCAGGTACCTTTTGAAGAAATTTATGATTTATTTGCTATTCGCATAATTATTTCAGTTCCATACGAAAAAGAAAAGGCTGCGTGTTGGAATGCTTATTCTGTAATAACGGATAACTACACCCCGGTGCCTGAACGTTTAAAGGATTGGATTTCAATGCCTAAATCAAATGGCTATGAGTCTCTTCATACTACTGTTATGGGGCCAAAAGGTCGTTTTGTGGAAATTCAGATCCGTTCTGAACGAATGGATGAAATGGCAGAGATGGGCTATGCCGCCCATTGGAAGTATAAAGGGATAAACCAGCAGGATTCAATCCTGGAAAATTGGCTGACTAAGGCAAGAGAGTTACTTGAAAATCCGAACCATGATGCTATCGACTTTTTGAATGACTTTAAATCAAGCCTTTTTTCGGAAGAAGTTTACGTATTTACTCCCAAAGGTGAACTTCGTTTCTTTCCGAAAGGAGCTACAGCATTAGATTTCGCCTTCGATATCCATTCACAGGTAGGTTATCACTGTAAATCTGTAAAAGTAGACCAGCGAATAGTACCGCTTAGTTATGAATTACGTAGCGGCGATCAGCTTTCAGTTATTACGGCCTCTTCTCAAAAACCATCTGAAGATTGGCTTAAAATCGTGAAGACAGGTAAGGCGAGAAGTAAAATCAGAGTAGCCTTAAAAGAAGAAAAAATTCAGCTTGGAGCTTTAGGCAAAGAAATTCTGGACAGAAAATTGAAATCGCTGAAAATTGACGGTGATGACAATATTGACTTCCTTGTGAAACATTATGGAATGTCATCCAGACTTGATCTTTACTATGCAATTTTCTTGGAGCAACTCAATCTTACTGAGATTAAAACTATCAGATCGGAGAATGGCAAGCTGCAGGCTGCAGATATTCCTCGAGAGGTTGACCATGAAGAAAAACAGGGTAAATACTTACAGCATCCTGTAGAGTCACTTGCAAAAAAACGTCAGTTCAAAAAACCAAAACTATTGGTGGACGGCGAAGACGCAAGTACCTATGTGTATTCGCTGGCTACCTGCTGCAATCCTGTAATGGGCGATGATGTTTTTGCGTATGTCACAACTAAGCATGGTATTAAAATACACCGCACTACCTGCCCCAATGCAGAATACCTGCAGGCTACCTTCGGTTACCGCATCAAAAAAGCTGAGTGGGTCGAATCAATAGGCAGTTCTTTTGTTGCGGAACTGCTCATCAACGGCATGGATGATATGGGTGTCATTTTGCGCCTCTCCGACGTCATTGCCAATAAATTAAAAGTGAACATGCGTTCTTTCTCGATGACCGGCGGAGAAGGCCATTTCGAAGGCCGTATCAGCGTAGAAGTAAACAGCAAAGAACAGCTGAATATGGTTATTATGGAACTGAAACGCTTGGAAGAGGTAAATACTGTCGCAAGGATAGTTTAGATGATTGTAATGTCATTCTACGCGCGCAAACCCGCAGGTCCGCAAGATTTGACAACTTTTAAAAAGTTGTCAAATCTGTGCAGGCCCCTACGTGAAGCGCGCGAAAAATATCAAAAAACACCCCGATGCCAAATCAATGGACATCGGGGTATTTTTATAATTACGGTTTTACATCAAATCAGAACCTCGATTCCTGGTAATACGACAAAATTTTCAAATTTTCAAATCAATCCTACCCTGCCGCAAACAGATAAACCAATTTATATTTACCGTTTACTTTAGCAAAATAGTTGATGAGCGCCGATTCATACACATTTCCTTCCTCATCGCTGCCCTTCTCCTCGAAGCTAAGCTGCATAAAATTTTTGGCATTTTTAAGCCCTTCAAAATCCTGCGTTTCTGTTTTCCTGGCATCCTTGACCTTGGCTTTGCCAAACTTATCCTTGGCTTCACCGCTAAAGAAAACTTCAAAAGCATCGTCAAAATCCGATTGTCTCAATGCACTGAAATCGGTCAATGCTGCAATTTTGGCCTTATCTCCTGATGCCACTGCCTTTTGAAAAATTTCCCAAAAGCCTGACCAGCTCTGATCTTCCGCAGTTTCTTCGGTTTTGGTTTCTACAGTTGCAACCTCAACGGCTGCTTGGAGTTTGTTGGAGCAACTGATGAGCAGAATGAACATCAGATAATAAAAGAGGCGGTTTTTCATGGTTATATTTTTTGGTTAGGAATATACAAATATAATTAAGTAAAAGACACAATTCAAATTTTTGTCCATAGGTTTGGCAATTGTGTTATTTTTTTCGAATGAGCTTATATTTGGG
>CAINVS010000668.1 GCA_903854205.1 uncultured Bacteroidota bacterium
GAAGTGTTTTTGAAACCAACATAAGAAACAGCAATTGAATCTCCAACCTGTGCAGCCAGTTGCGCCATACCGTTTACGTTTGCCGAAACAAGATTTGGATGCGTGTAATTTATCAGCGTTGCGAATGGAAGGGCTGCACCATCTTCGGCAGCAATGATTTTAAATTGCTGTGCATTTGTTTTGAATGCGAAAAATAAACAAAATGCATTGAGTAAAATTACTGATACAATTTTATTCATACTTTGAATGATGTTTTACTTCAAAAAATAACCGACGAAAAATTTAGGCAATGCTAAACTTTTTATGTTTGTAATTACACAACGATTTGTTAATTGAGAAAGTAAAACATGATTATGGATGAAAATTTGTTTCAGATTGCAACAGATCAAAACGATCAAAAAGCTAATCAAGAAAGATTGCAAAAGCATACAACGGGAAATTGAGTTTTCTGAACTAATTCGATTTTCAATAGAAAAGAACGATAAAAATCGTTTTCGAACGATTTTTTCTGTTCATGAACGATAAAAGTCGATTTCTTACGACTTAGAACAATTTTCTACTTTTTCTAGAAATCGAAATACATTGGCAAAAAAATCCGGGTAGTTTACCCGGATAAAAAATTGATTTCTTAAGCTTTTTCTTCTACCTTTTTTTCTTGATGAGAACCTTTTATTATGTAACTTTTAATTACAATTGCCTGCTGAAATTTCTTGGTTTAGTTGTTTAATCGAATTAGCATATGAATCCATCTCCAGTTTCAAGGATAGATTAATATCACTCAACTTATTGTTTTCTTTCCTAACTGCTTTATTTTTTCTATGCCAGTAAAAGGCTGCACCAATTCCAACAACGGCTGCTACACCAAAATACAATGCCAGATTCTTATTTCGATTGCTACGACTGAGTTGTTGTAAAATTCTCATTAATTCAAAATTATCCATGGCTATATATTTTATGTGTGTGAAGATTAGGATTTGAAACTATCGTGTATTTCAAGAAGTCTGATTCTAAAGTGCCATTATTAAATATTTTGTATTTCAAGCATGATGTCAGCTGAATATCATAGGCAACGAGATCAGCAGTACTCACAACACTCCCTTTTTTGGCCACCATGGCTTCTATCATATCATCAACGGTTTTATGCTCCTTTATAATTTCCCTGTGAACCTCTAATTCTGGTTGATCAAGCATGCGATTGTAAATTCCTTTACAATCTTGCATCAACTTACCATTTTCATCCCTAATCACTTTACAATACGTTCGTTTTTTTGAATAATGGTCAGGAAGTGGCTCACCGCAGTTAAGACATTCTCGTTTGAGTTTATATGTCCAGTTTCTGGGGAGCTCACTTTTTTCTGTTTTTGTTTTTTTTTCTTTAGCCATGAATTAAAATTTAAATGATGAATAAATTTAGTTACTTTTATTAAATGTGTTTAATTTTACCACTTTAATAATTAAAGTATGTTTTTTAGACAAATTTAATATAATTTTACCAAATGAATAAAAATAAAATTTCGGATGATCAGCTAATATCCCTTGCAGAATTTCATGAATTTATGTTTTCGGCAATTGTTCCAATAAAAGATATCAATGATCACAAGGGCGAGCCAATCAGTATTTTATTACCCTATTGGAGAAGACATGGCCTTCTTCCCTTTTTTCAAAAAGGTAAATGGAGTATAGAAATTAGCTTTGCGCAATTGATGTGGCTGCGTGTATTAGATACCTTTAGAGAATTTGGAGTTTCAGTCAAACCAATGGAGCAAATTTGTGAGTATTTCTTCAAGGATGCTTATGATGAAGAACTGCCCAAAAAAAACATATTGGCTTACAAAAAATCATTGGAATCTAAAATTGCAATTGGTACATCTACCGAAGAAGATGAACAACTTTTGGTAGAATATAATAGAATGCTTTCTGATGAATTACTACTTTATGGACTGAAGTTCAATATTAATTATTTCACAAAGCTGATTACCGATTGTATTGAGAAGGAAGAAGATGCTGGTTTCCTTACTTTCAGCAACGGAGAGGTGGTAGAATATTTGGGAGATAAATATTTTTCTCACAGAACAAAAAATTTTGACTTGACAAAACCCTATATAAAATTGTCTGTAAGATTTCTTCTAAATGAATTTATTCAAAGCAATGACCTTCAAAAAATATTTGTTCCAACAATTTTAAATGCGAATGAAAAAGAAGTATTAAAAGCGCTTCGAAAAAAGAATACAAGCATTACCATAAAAAAACGTGAAGGAGAAATCGTGAATATTGTTTCAACCGATGAAGGCACAATTTCTCACGCCAGAGCAAAAGAAATCAGAGAAATTCTCGGCCTGCGTAATTACGAGGAAATAACAATCAGCACCAGAGACGATAAAACCCTAACATTCAAAAAAACCAAAAAAAAATAATCGACTCCGATTACCTCGGCTCGATGGTAGCACCACTGGTTCACTCCGCTTAACCGGCTGAGCCAAATTTTCGGTGAACAATGAATTTTAAAAACAACGCAGATGTAAAAAACAACAACTTAAAATTAACCAACGAAGAAATAAACAGCGTAGACGGATTTGCTAATTTTTCTACTCAGGAAACTGAAGCATTAGGCGATTTCATTTACAACATTTCAATCATTCTCTACA
>CAINVS010000669.1 GCA_903854205.1 uncultured Bacteroidota bacterium
GAGTTTTTGGAAATGCTGATTTGATGTGCGGATGAGTTGATCCCGTCTTGAGTCAGGACGAGTTGTGCGAATGTGCGGATTATTTTTGATATACGGATGACTTTTTGAAAAACCAACTACTGAACCAAGGGTAACGGAGTTTACGCAGAGATTCAGTAAGAGTTTCCTTTTGTTCTTCTAAGTCCAGTGAAATGTCTTGCTACCTGATACCTGATACCTGATACTAATTTCTGACAAGCACTAAAATATGAACATCGGAGACAAAGTGATTAAAAATGAAAAAACCTGGATTCCCAATGACTTTGATGGATGGGGACGTGGAATTGGCGTGGGGATTGTGGTGGAACCGCCATTTGAGCTGCCTGATGAGGAAGTAGATGTGCGTTGGCCTGCCGGTCGTTGTTTTGAATTTGTTGAACAATTGATAAAAATAGAAGCTAAATAATGTGCGGATAAGCGGATGTGGCGATGTGCTGATTAGCTCTATTAAATCCTAAAAAACTGACTTTTGCTAATCTGAGAATCTGCTTTCTGATAATCTACCTCTGATAATCTGTCTTCTGATAATCTATTAATCTAATTAAAATGGAAAATTTGAATAAATATATCCAATTAGTAGAAGATGCCATCATAGAATTAGGCGTTGACCCTGCAGTATGCAGAACGGAACTGCCCAATAAATGGCATTTGCATCGCGGACAGGCACAGGTTGTACTTATGGTTCGTAAATCGCGTACACACAAGGGCGAAGAACGAGATACATTAGTAATGGTTTCACCTGTAGTTGTTGTGCCGCAGGAGGAAAAATTGAAACAGAAACTCTATCAGTTTTTGTTGGCTACCACTCATCAGATGATCACAGAAGCATTCAGCATCGCTAAAGAAGCAAATGGCACTGAAGTAGCCTACATCAGTTCAACCTATTTCATTGATGAAATGAATAAGGAGGAAGTGGCTTTTATGCTAGACAGTATGAGTTTTTATGCCTATAAATTTTCGGAAGAACTACGTGCGGAATTTATGGGTCAAAAACCTGCAAATACCGGAACTAAGCCCTTTTCATTGGAAGACTAGGTTTATAACTTATCAAAGTGCCGAATAAAGAATAATTCGAATTTACCCAATGAAATAAATCTGTTTCATTGGGTTCATTTGTTTTTACAGGAATCTAAAACGAAACTCTCCTTTGGTTTATCTGCACAAAATCCCAATTCCGTCAGTATTTTTCAATTGGGAGATCCAGGAAAGATAAACCCTGTATTGACAGTCAGTGCAGCCGGAAGAAATTATCTGAACTGTATATTTTCCAGATTTTGGAATTTGATCCCAACACGTTGGAATTAATTCCGCATTTAGCCCTTGATTTACCAGAAATAAAACTGTTAAAAGAGGGGAAACATTCAGGAGGCATGTCCCTCAGTTTTGAAATAAAGCCTAATGCAGCATGGGATGACGGAAAACCAATTCTCGCCTCCGATTATATTTTTACGGTCAAAACCTTGAAAAACAAATTGATCAATTCTGAGTCTTTGAGATCCTTTTACAATTTTATAGATGACATGGTTCCTGATCCAAAAAACAACAGAAAATTTACCATATTTTCAACCCAGATCCGTCATTAGAGTTCGTGATGAAAGCCTAAATGGCAAAGAACCGAAGGACCGCGAAGCGAACCCCGAAGGGCTCCACATAGTGAAAATAAGTGCTCACGGAGTTTTTTGGGGTGAAGAACCGAAGGACCGCAAGGCGAAATAGTTGACCCTATTTTAAAATCCAAAAAAAGAGTAAGTGCTTAGTTTCACAGCAATTTAGGTTTGGAACCCGAAGGCTCCGCGAAGCGAACCCGGAGGCTCCACGTAGTGAATAGAATTTCTAATGACGGATCTGGGTTTAACCCAGATATAAAAAAACTGTCGCACCTTGCAGCACGACAGTCTTATATGTGAAAAGTTGTACCTTTGGTGAAGGTAGGTACCACCCAATCCTATCCTAAATTAAAACTTGTGGTTTACTCCAAAACTGAAGATCATACCAGGATTGATGCTGTTGAATGCCTGTTTTGTAGCATTGAACGAACGGTAGAAACTTTCAATTCGGTCGTTGAGTAGATTACCTGCTTTGAAATCGACTGTAGTGTTTTTGTCCTTTCCGAATTTTTTAATTACACTCAAATTTAAACTATGGAAAGGTTCATCATAAATATCGGGAGCCAAACCTGTACCCACGATTGCAAGGGTTGGTCCTTTAACATTGTAAAATATCCCAAAATCAAGCCCTAATTCCTCACTGTTGTAACTTAAACCTGCATTGATAACATAAGGTGACTGACCTGCCATATCGCGGGTTTTGTCAAAAATTTGCCCAACTCTTGCATAATTATTTCTGGCATTGAATTCCAAATCGGTCATCGTGATTTGAGATTTAACCAAGGTTATATTTGTATTCACACTCAATTTTGATAAAGCAGGGCTTATGAAACCAAAGTTCTTTCTCAATTCGAATTCAAGACCTAAGAGTTGACCTGTTCCTACGTTTCTGGTTTGGTACTCTGTGCTGGTTTGTTGCTCAGGAATACGTACCAATTCAATTGGATTTTGGAAATTCTTGAAGAAACCACTCACTGAAATCATCTGATTTTCTTTGAAGAAAAGTTCCCAACGAATATCAAGATTATCAATATCCGTTTCTTTTAAATTTCCATCCCAAGTAGTTACTCTCTGTCCTTCAACATCACCCGTGTACGGAAATAGACTACCATTAAAAATACGATTGGTAATAGGATCGAGAATCTGCGCATAGGATAATTCTTTGAACGAAGGACGCGCAACAGTTCTGGAATAAGCCAAACGAAGATTTTGCTTGCTTTTAATATTGTAAACCATATTCAAAGAAGGGAAAAGGTTGATGGTTTCCAATACCTTTTCATTCGCCAAATTATTGCCATCAGTATTTCCACGAGCAAATTGAATGTCGCGACCAGTATGACGTTGTACAAAATATTCTGCACGCAGACCTATGATTGTCTTGAATCTTTTAAAGAAAGTTGCTTCATTCGAAATATACAAACCCGAGTTGTTTACATTAGAACTGTACTGATTCGGATTAGGATTGGCATTGCCAGATTGTATGTATGTACCGTTTACCGAATTTGTATAAATATTTTCAGGTGCTAAAACAAGATTAGCATCGGGAGCAGACCAGGATTGAGGTCTTGAAAAAACAATCTCATATAAACGAATACTGTAATCTCTTACTTTGTAAGTATGTGCCCCACCGAATCGTAATTTAGCCTCTGAGCCCGCAAGTCTGTACTTTTTAGTCAAATCAATTTTTGCAACAGCATTCAACTCACTGAGCGATCTCCAAATTCTTGAAGGATTACCTGCTTCACCCGAGGAGAAAGTATAGGTGCCATCGTAGCTAAAAGCTGTTTTTCTGATGTCCGGATCCATCGATGAAGAATATGTTGGGGAAAGCCTCCAGTCGATTTCCCATTTCGATTTTGTCAAAACATGCGTACCGTTTATGAGGATGTTACTAAGTGAACGCTGATTGTATTCAATATTGTCAGAATAAGCTTCATATCCTGATTGACCAGCTGCAGATGAATTATTTTCAATGAAGAATTTACCTGCTTTTGCCTCGCCGTTTTGCAAATGCATTACAGTCATTTTCAACTTCGATGTGGGTGTTTTATATGCAAGGCCACCAATTGCGCCAATGAGGAAATTGCGCTCACTTAATTCACCACGCTGTCGAGTGGCATAAGTTAAGTCAAAAACTGACGAATCTCTTTCTCTTTGATATTCACCATAGCTAACATCATCGTAAAATTTATAATCGGATTTATATGTTATAGAGAATGTATAACCCAATTTATTTTGAGTGAGGTCTCCGGTTTTTCTATTTTTCAATGTAATTTGGTCACCAAAAGAATATCCCAGATTCATGTCGAGCAAACTAAGTCTACGTTCAGTTGCCAATGTCTTGGAAAAACTGTTGATATAATTTAATACAGATTCTTGAGGAAGACCACTATAAGGAGTAGGCACAACAGAACCATTTGAACCTGCAGGAAGAGCACGAGTACCATCATCAAAGCCAAGAAAATCGGTTTTTCCCCCCTTATATGATAGGTAATTTTTATTAAAATGCACCTGAGGATTGTATGCTGTTCCAAAAGAAATAGCCGATACACGCTGCTCAGGAAAGTCTTTAGTTTCAATATTTAAGAGTCCTCCCGTAAAGTCGGCAGGTAATTCTGCAGTGAAAGTTTTATTTACCGTTACATTACTAATTAGGTTTGTTGGGAAAATATCCATCTGCAAGGTGTTTTTGTCAGGGTCGAGGCCCGGGATATCCACACCATTTAGGGTTGTTTTAGAATAACGGTCACCCAAACCGCGAATATAAACATATTTACCATTTTCAACGGTTACACCAGTAACGCGTTTTGTTGCTTCTGCAACGTTACCGTCGCCAGTTTGACGGATTTTATCAGATGAGATACCATCAATCATTCCTGCCGATTTCAACTTCATACTAATAATACCGGCTTCATTTGTTCTAATTGCTTCTGCTACTACCACAACTTCGGCAGTTTCAAGCAAATCTTCACTCAATGTTATATTTTCTATAATCTTTACTTCATTTGCTTTAACCACAATACCTGTCAGTTTTATGGTTTTGTAGGAAATATATGAAAATTGCAATTCATAAGTGCCGGGGTCAATTTCAATAGAATACTGCCCGTCTAAATCAGTAATTGCTCCTGTGTTTGTGCCGACAATGAGAACTGTTGCTCCCAAAAGCGGCTCACCATTTACATCGTCTATTAGCGTTCCTCTTATTGTCCCTTTCTGTGCAAAGGAATAAAGACTGCAAAGCAGAATTGTAATTGTTAATAAAAGATTTTTCATTTTTGATAGGATTTATTATGTAAAAGGCAGACCCGCTTTTCACCTCAGGTCTGCCTTTAATATATTTATAGAAAATAATCTTTAGAAACTACCAAGAAGGTTTGCCTGAGCAGCCCAAGTCCAAGACAAAGCAGCTTTGTTAGCACCTACAGTACGAGTAGAAACAATCGTAGCGTGAACGCTTGTTCCAGCTTTGAAAACTGCAGTTAATGCTGGGTTATTCATTCCAACTGTGTCCAATTGCATTGAAGCAAAATTAAGGATGTTATTAGTGAAATTGTCAGTTGTACAAGTTGAACCTGTTGGGTTAGAAAGAGAAAGGTCACCTCTTGCAGCAGTTAATGCAGGGTCTGGAAAACCAAAGAAGAACAAGTTTTCGAATGTACCTCTTGCACATGAGCGGAAATCTCCCAACTCAGAAGCAGGATTACCTTTTACAGAACCGTTTCTTACAGTATGCTCATCGTTTAATGTTCCTTCAGGACCATCAATTTCAAGTGCATGGTCAGTAAGGTCACCACAGATAACGATAAAGTTGTCCAAAGTACCAGCCCAAGATTGGTCAGTATCAATAGCATCATCACCTGAGTTAAGAATTAGAACATTTGTTACATTTACAGTACCACCAAAGAATTCGATACCATCATCTTGGTTACCAACAACTTCGATATTTTCAATAACAGTTCCGTTACCTACACCACCTAGAGTAAGACCATTGATTTCATTACCATTACCGATGTTAGCACCACCGTGACGGATAGAAATATATTTCAATACACCGCTGTTATCAGCAGCAACAGTTCCACCATAAAGACCGTTAGGGTCAGTTGTAGGAATACCTTCGATTTGGATTTCAGCAGCAGAAGCAGAGATAGGCGCTTTGCCTAAAACGATCAAACCACCCCAAAGACCTTGTACAGTAGCATCGAGGTTAGGGCTTTTGAAGTCACCTGCAGCAACTTGTTCCTTTGAAAGTTCATCTGCCACAGTTGTGAAGATGATCGGGGCAGCAGCTGTACCTTCAGCATTCAATTTGGCACCACGTGCAATCAAAAGTGCAGTTGCATTGGCACCTGTACCAGCTTGACCTTTGATGATTGTACCGGCTTCGATAGTAAGAGTTACACCATCAACAACTGTGATACGGCCTGCCAACTCATAAATGTTGCCTTTTGACCATGTTGTGTTGGTTGTAATATTGGAAGTAACAACAACATTGGTCACATTACCAACGCAGGTACCATCCACACAAACCAGACCGTTTAAACAGGTCACACCTTCGCAAGGATCTTTTTCTTTACAGGATTGCATACCCAAGGCAAGGGCTACAAAAGAGAGCAGAACTAAAGTTGATTTTTTCATTTTTTCTGTTTTGATTCGGTTTTTATTATATTTTACGCTGCAAAGGTAAGCTGCCAATGTTAAGTCATTGTTAATCCGAAGTTACCTTTATATAACTTCTTACTTTTTGGGAAGTTTTTTTTCTTGACTTAAACAATTGACTTTTTATTTAACTGATTATTAGTTTTTAATCAATCGAGTAGGAGGCTGACGATTATTTCGTCAGCCGTCCTCTCACACCACCCTGCATACCGATCGGTACAGGGCGGTTTCTCAGGGATTGACTCTAACTTTTCGGTAACAGCCTGATAATGATGAATAACCAGCTTTCAA
>CAINVS010000670.1 GCA_903854205.1 uncultured Bacteroidota bacterium
TATGCGGGCATTTTGCTTTATGTGGAGTGAATACCAATGTTAGTTTATGAATTTACATTCGTTTTTTATTACTTAATAAATTAAAAATAAAACCATTCTCAAATTCTCAAATTTTCAAATTCTCAAATTAGTAAAAGCGCTTTATCAAAAGCAGCAATGATCATATCCGGATCCTCCAATCCAATATAATATCGCACCATAGTAAAAGGCAGCGTCGGCGCATTACCACCTAATGTATCGAGGGTATAGAACAATGCGGTAGGCACCTGCAGTGATTCGTAACCGCCCCAGGAGACAGCCATGAGGAAAACATCTGCCATAGCTTCACAGAATTTTTCCATAGTTGCAAGGTCTTTGGCTTTAAAAACGGCGGAGAAAAGTCCACCTGCGCCTTTCATTTGTTTTTGAGCCAATTCGTATTGCGGATGAGATTTGGACCAGGGATAGATAACCGATTCCACTTTCGGGTGCTTTTCAAGATATTCCACCACTTTTAAGGTCGATTCCTGAGAGCGCTGAAGGCGAAGCGCTAAGGTGCGCAGTCCGCGAAGAATCAGCCAGGCATCGTTTGGTGAGATATTGGCGCCAAGGCCCATAAATTCAAAGGCAAAGATTTTAGCTACCATTTCATTGCTGCCGCAGAGCACGCCGGCAACAACATCACTGTGTCCGTTGATATATTTAGTACCTGAGTGCACAACAATGTCAACACCCATTTTGATGGGATTCTGATAGAGCGGACTGCTGTAACTGTTGTCGCAGATACTGACCAAATTATACTCTTTTGCCAATTTTACGCAGGCTTCGATATCCTGCAATTCAAAACTGATGGAATTGGGACTTTCCAAATAAAGCACTTTGGTATTAGGCTGAATGGCTTTTCTGAAATTTTCTACATCTACTCCGTCAACAAAGGTATATTCCACACCAAAACGGGGCAGAAACTGAGTCAAGAGTTTGTAAGTCCAGGAATAGGGTTTCTGTACACAAACAATATGATCGCCGGCATTCACATTTGCGATAATAGCTGCCGCACAGGCAGCAGATCCGCTGCTGAAAATAAGTGAATCTTCCGCTCCTTCCAATTCCGCCATTTTTTTGCGCAAAATGGCTACTGTCGGATTGCATCCTCTGGTATACAGGGGATTATGAGCTTCATCCTTTAAAACTCTGCGAAACTCCGCAAAGGTTTTATAGGTAAAATTTGATGATTGGATAATCGGCGGCGCTACCGCATTGAAATAATCTTCGCGATTTTCGCCAAGATGAGTAAGAATGTAGGATAAGTCCATAAGATAAGATGAAAGATGAAAGGAATTAATATCCAGGAACTGGGAAATTCGGTAAACAATTATCATTGATCGTTAAGGATGGCTTTAAGTTCCTGAAGCAGCTCCCTTCTCGATAAACTGATTTGACTTCGTTTCGTTTCTGATGATCTGATTTCTGACAATCTGATAATCTCAACAAATAATTGAATGATTGTTGTAAATTTAATGAATAAGTTAATAAATTTAGGACTCAATATCTGCCAAAATTCTAATCTATCAAAAGGACATGAAGCTATTTTTCAGAATTTTTGTTTTCAGTATCCTTATATGCTCTTCTCTATCTGATTCAAATGCACAGGTGGGTATCAATATCCTTCAACCCGACAGCAGTGCAATATTGCATTTGGAATCGACTAACAGGGGCTTTTTGCCTCCTCGTCTGACCAGACAGGAACGCGATAATATCGCTGCGCCCAAACCGGGCCTCATGGTTTTCAATACAACAGATTCCGTTATGCAGTATCATAACGGCGAGTGTTGGATCAGCACCTGGCAACGCAATTGCCGCGACTGTGCTTTCAATTTTCAGCTGGATAACAATGCCGGCTATATAGACCGTATTTTTAGCAACAGCGATACCGCACAACTTTTTGTTAATCAATTTGCAGGAGACACAACAACAATTGCAGTATATATTGTGCCTAATCTTCCACAAGGTATAACTGCTACACTCAGCAATTTTATTGTGAATGGCAGCGATACCATTACATTGACAGTAAATGCAGATATTTTTGCGCCTCCGGGCATTTATCCTGTTATTGTACAGGCTGTTTGTGGAAATACAATTGGTAATCAAGTTTTTATTGTTGCTGTTGACACCTGCTTTGAAGTAGACATTAATACACCCCAAACAAATTACAATCTACAGGTAGCCAATAGCCTGCCAACCAATGTACCCATATGTGTTGTAGCTAGAATTGCTTCCGGTGTTACTTTACAGAATACAGCTGCTGCTCCGGTCTTTACTACCGGCAACCTTCATCCTGACTCAAGAGTCGGTATTTGGAATAAAGGAGATTTTCTCGCTAGGGGCGGAAATGGAGGAGCCGGCGCAGGTTTAAGCGGTGGTGGCAGCGGAGTTGGAGATAATGGCACAAATGCACTGAATCTGACTGTTCACACACATGTAGTTAATGACAACGGTCGCCTTTACGGAGGAGGAGGAGGAGGAGGTTCTGTAGGTCTGATTCAGGCCATTAACTTAGGTATCGGTACATTTACATTGGGTATAGGAGCAGGTGGCGGTGGTGGTGCACAGGCAGGTATTGGCGGAAATCTTGGAACAGGTTTTGGTTATTATGCTGCCGGACAGAATGCCACATCAGGCATATTTGCACTGGGTGGAGACGGCGGTATTCTATCCACACCAATAAATTTCAACCTCTTTGGAGCGAATTTTACACTCACACCTAATGTTGAAGGTGGAGACGGAGGAGACTATGGTATTGATGGGACTCAAGGCACTTTGACGGTAAATGTTTTGGTACAAATAAGCATTCCCCTTATTGGCAATGTTACCCTTCTGAATCAGAATTTCCCTAACCCTCCACCCACGGGTTTTCCTGTAGGCGGTGTAGCAGGTAATGCGGTAAAACGCAATGGCAATACTATGATAGGAAATATCAATGACGGCTACTTTCAGTCCAGCAATATAAAAGGAAGAGTAGGAAACTAGGCCTATTATTGGAATAAAAAGTGTTAAAAAAAACCTAATGTTTAATTTGGCAAGCTGTTTGATACCCTAAGAATGATGTTCATTTATGATCAAAGCATGTTTTTAAGAGAGCCTAATTATACCAGAGGATTTTAATATTTAAAATGATAATTTACAAAACAATGATAAAGCTGTTGGGAGCACTAAGCTTCGTTTTTCTATTCTTTGGCAGCAGTTATGCTCAAACTTTTGAGGGTATAGTAGTATTACGTCAGGTGAGCGGAGAAGGATTTGCAAATGACTTGACCTGGTATATCAAAAAGGATAAAATCGCATTTGAGATCATTAATATTTCTGAGACAGGCACCATGAAAATGCGTTTCGTTCCAAAGCCTAAACAGAACAGTATGCTTATGGTCATCAACACTGCTCAGGGCGAAACCAAAAATGAGATCTCAGCTTCTGAAATAAGCAGTGACATAGATATGAGTAAAAGCGAAGTAAAAGATAATGGTGTAAAAAATTCTGCTGAGTTTGGTGAATTGAATATGATGACAATTTCTACACCCAATGCAGTAACCGAATCTGAAATTGATAAGTCAATTGACGTTGATCTTTCCAAATATGTTGCCTTTTTAAAAAATGATTATGCTATTCAGGCGCTTATAAAAACTAAACAGATTGGCTTTCCGCTCAATTCAGTCACTAAAGACAAGAACGGAAATCTAATCTCAAAAATCTCTGTAATCTCTGTCAAGAGAACTGCCGTAAGCGACAATTTCTTTAATTGATCACAA
>CAINVS010000671.1 GCA_903854205.1 uncultured Bacteroidota bacterium
CATCTTTTTTTCTATTGAAATAAGCAAGATCTGAAACATTTACTGTTGCATATTGAATGCCATTTTCGAGGAATGGGAAGCCTTCTTTTTCCGATAGTACAATGAGATACATGCCGTAGCCCTGCCCCGGTATACTTAATTCCAATCTGTGATTCTGATAATCGCCCTCATTCGGTAGGGTAGAAGACCAAGTTTTAATTGGATTCAGCTTGTTGATATATTCAAGCGCCTTGTCTTTGTCGTAATTATTTCTGTAAATCTTATCGAGATCAGACTCTGTAATTTTAATGATTTTAATGTGTACGGAAGACAGGTTTTTATAACTCAGACTCAGCATCATCGGTTTGTTGGAAGATGAGACCTCTGTCATTTGAAAGTTGAAACTCTTGGATTTTATAGAGCTCAATGTGATTTTTGCCATTTGAGCGCCGTAGCATTTCTCAGGGTATTTCGCTATAATCTGATTACAGATTTCTACTGCAGTTTTTAAATCCCAACGGTAGGTCTGTTCCGACGAAGGCTGATATTTCGAGCCTTCGGAATAATACCAGGATGCAGTCATCCAGAGCGCTTCAGCTGCAATGGGACTGCTGCTGTATTTTTTGGAAATGGCATCTAAAGTACTTAAATAGCGGACATCTTTATCTCCGAAAATTGCATGACTGTGCACCCAACGCAAACGACGGAAATCAACATCTGCCAATGCTGCAGGATCCCTGTCATCTTTATGAAAGCGCAGGAGTTCCTGATACAGGAGCAGGCAACGGAATTTGCCGGAAAGGCTATCTTTTGCAGCAAATTTATAATTCATAAAAGTATTGGCATCGGCCAATGAGACTTCTTCTTCAATAAAGAATCGGTAAGCCGGCTGTGCCAGATAGGCATTATCAGAGGAAAAGAAATCAATGGCTCTTTTCATGAGCAGGTCATAAAGCGTCGGTTGAATTTCAGGGTCGAAATCACTGCTGCTGAGCAGGTCTTTGTAATTTGTCAGTTTTAAAAGTCGAATTTCTTTATCTTGTATGGAAGCTGTATATAATTCAAATATCTTCTCGGTCAAAGTTCTGATATCCCAGGTGGCGATATCCTCAGAATTATAGTCAATAATGCTAGTTCTGTCTTTGAATTTGTAAATATTATTGGCAAGATACTGTTGGTACATCTGCGCCAGCATCGACTGCATCACCGCTTTGTTTACCCCTTTTTCCTTTTCCATTTCTACCTGAAAACGGTAAATGGCTTTTGCCAAACCATTTTCTTCGAGCTGCGACTGAAATTTATTCAAATAAATCATCGACTTCACAAAGAGTGCAGTCTGATTTTTATTGTTGATATCCTTTCGGATTTTAATAACCAATGCTTCGGTCTCTTTTAGTGCAGATTCCGGTAATCGGAGATTGGACAAAGAGTCAATTATTTTCCATTCTTTTTCATAATCCTGAGCGTTAAGCTCAGAAAATGAAGGCATTGAAAAGATTGCCAGGAGATAATAAATCAGGAAACGATTCATAGAATTATACTTTTTAGGTTTGGGATTTTTTCAATAATACTAAAGATGCAACTTTTTGGGGAAAAGTTGCTGATGTATTTATAAAAAAAAACCTGAAGGATAATTTCCTACAGGCTTTAAATAGATATTATAAAATTTAACTTAATCTAACTAATCAAATTTTACTACCCCTGTTTTTAGATCATAATAGGCAGAGACAATTTCAATTTCTTTGGTTGCTTTAGCATTGCGCAAATACAAACTTTTGCATAGTTTATTTACAATGATTTACTCCACTATCAATTCATCCGCAAAAATCCAGGCTGCTCCTCCCGCTCCTGTATGCCATGCGGGACATTTGCCATAGTTTTTGGCTGTTACTCTGATATAACGGCCGCTGCGGCGCATGCGTACCCCCAATTTCTTCGTGATACTCTCGGATAAATTTTCAGGAATATCATTTTTTGCCTGACCGACTTCGGTGAAATTTACCCCATCTGTGGAGAGTTCAAAAGTAACATTTGTAGGGAACCAGATCCAGGAACGCTGATCCTGCAGGCAATTGAGCGCCACATAAGAAATGTTTTTAGCTTCACCCAAGTCAACAGTAAATTTGAGATCTTCCTGATAGCCCTGCCAGAATCCGCTTCTGTAATCCTGACCGCCGAAAATTTCGTCTATTAGGGCATTATTTCCGCCTCCTGCGTAGCGATCTGCAAATTTTGCATTCAACACTATTTTTCTATTCGGATCTGTTTTAGGATAATAAGCCTTTAGAATGGGCGATTTTCTTCCTTTTTTATCTTTACAGTAGGTATGAAAAGTACTGGTATTAACTATAATTATTGGCTTTTCGTAAAGCTGCGCTTTTGATATCTCTTCCTCTTCGCCCATCCAATAGTAAATCTCAGCGCCTTTTTCAGGACTTATAATGCGGATTTCCATACTGTCACCAAAAGCATTCGTAGGAGCACTGAAATAGGGGACAGGCAATGTCATCAAGTCTTTTTCAATTGATGTTTTTGGACAATTTTCATCAGAAGCAGCCCATTTTTCATTTGGACTGCTCTGCATCTTTAGACTTAAAGTTCCGCCTGCAGCCATGTCTGAATAACTGATATAGCTTTTGCCATAATTCTTGCCATTTAAAATTGCCGTATTGATATGGTAATTTTTTGAGGAAGCGCCTTTTGATTCAATAACAAAGGATTTACCGTCCTCAAAATTTATTGTTACTTTATCAAAGATAGCTGTTCCTAATACATAGTTTTCTGTACCTGGTGTGACAGGATAAAAGCCCATTGCCGACAACACGTACCAGGCCGACATTTGTCCGCAATCTTCATTGCCTGAAAGGCCGTCAGGCGCGTTTTTATAGAGTTCATCCATGATCTGACGGACTCTTTTCTGAGTTTTCCAAGGTTTTCCGACAAAATTGTACAGATAGGCTTTGTGGTGACTTGGCTCATTTCCATGTGCATACTGTCCGATGAGTCCCGTGATATCGGCCTGTTCGTGACCGCCCAAACTGCTGCTGACCGTAAAAAGACTGTCAAGATACTTTTCAAAACCGGCTTTACCGCCCATCAACTGCATCAGACCGTCAATATCATGCGGCACAAAAAGTGAATATTGCCATGAATTGGCCTCCGTATAGTTGAAATTTACTTCGGAAGGAGAGAAGGGGCTAAAAAAACCGCCATTGATACGGGCACGCATAAATCCGGTAGTCGGATCGAATACATTTTTATAGGACTGCGCTCTTGCCGTGAAATGTCTGTATATACTGTCTTTCTCCAATGCTTTTGCCATCTCGGCAATACACCAGTCGTCATAGGCATATTCCAGTGTTTTGGATACTGATTCGGGATTGTCGCTCATTTCAATGAACCCTTTATCTTTTAATGCTTTCAATCCGCCAGTTTCACGATTGGCGCTGAATTGCATGGCCTCTAAAGCTAAATTTGCATCAAAATTTTTAATCCCCTTTTTGTAAGCATCCAAAATGACGGAAACGGAGTGATAACCGATCATACAATCAGTTTCATTGCCGGCCAGTTCCCAGACAGGCAATCTTCCGCCCTGCTGATAGTGTGCTAAAAATGTTTTGATAAAATTGGCAGTTCTTTTTCGTTCTATTAAGGTGTACAATGGATGTGCGCCACGAAAAGTATCCCACAAAGAGAAAATTGTGTAAATATCCTCCTCATTTGATTTGTGAATTTTATTGTCCATACCCCTATATCGGCCATCCGAATCATTGAATATGTTTGGGGCAATCATAGTATGGTAAAGTGCGGTGTAGAAAATACTTTTTTGGTCTTTTGTTCCACCTTCAACAACAATTTTTCCCAAGGCTTTATCCCAGTTTTCCTGGGCCAGTTTTTTGAGTTTGTCAAAATCAAAATGAGTCAGTTCTTTCTCCAAATTTTTTCCTGCACCTTCTATATCAACAAAGGAAATCCCGACTCTTGTAATGAGCTCTTCCGTTCCTTTTTCGAAATAAACAATTGCTTTGCTGTTTTTTGTGCTGTCCTTTTCCCATTTTTTGTATTCAATTTTACTGATATTTTTAGAAAAATTCAAAACAAAATAAAAATGCTGATTTGTTGCCCATGCCTTGCTTATTCTGCTGCCTTTGAGACTGTTTTGACCTTCCTGAATCAGTGAAACATCCAATAGTTCATCCCTATGTTCCAGATCGATTACAATATGTGGATTTTCTGCCTTTTTGGGAAAACGATAGCGGTGCATGCCGCATCTGACAGAAGTCGTCAACTCAGCTTCAATATTATTTTTGCTTAGATGTACGGAATAATATCCCGCTTCGGCTTTTTCTTTTTTATGACTGAAAGGAGAAGCATATTCTTTATTATTGAATGATGCCTTGCCTGTACCCGGCATCAATAACAGATCTCCATAATCACTTACACCTGTACCGCTCAGGTGGGTATGACTGAAACCATAGATGATGGAATCTGAATAATGATAACCGCTGCATCCGTCCCAGCCCTCCAAACGGCTATCAGGACTGAGTTGTACCATGCCAAAAGGTTGTGTTGCTCCAGGATAGGTATGTCCGTGCCCCCCTGTTCCAATAAATGGATTCACGAATCGATGCAGTGCCGTATCGGTATTTCTGCAGGAAACTATTAAAAAGCAAAGTAAAAGTAGCTGTTTTATTTTTAGTTTTTTTGACATCTCAATTATAGTGTTTACATGATTTTATAAACAATGAATCCGACAAATTTTGAAAGAAAAATACACAATTTATATTGATACTGCGCTGAAAGTAAAGAAGAAGTAAGAATACATTACTCAGCTTGATTCAAAATTGCCTTGATTTTATCAAGTTTCAAATTTAGAATAAAACGCTGCCCTACAAATACCCCCTTTCCTTGGAATAATTTATTAACGTAAAGCTCTTCTGCTTCAACATTAGGGTAATCGCTCTTGAATTTGATAGTATCTGTATTATTTAGTACTATAAATTCAATGTTATCTCCGTACATAAATACCGGAGATATATGTATAGTGTTTTTAGGCGCAATGTTAAAAGTATAATTTAGGGAATCTATTTTCCGAACAGGAATTGTATCGAAATATTTAGAGGCCTTGTATGGAAAATTTTTAAGAACCTTGTTAGGTAAAATTTGATTAGACTGCAGGACAAAATCCTTGGGTTGATAGTCGAAGACAATAGATTTGCTGATATTGTCGAATTCGAAATATTTATATTGAATTGTAATGGCATTTTCCTCGTAATTTCTAATAAAAAAATTGCTGCCATAAGATGTGCAACCGGTTAAGAATAATACTGCAATTAGGATAACTACAAAAATTTGCAAAACTTTCATTGCTTAATTTTTTTTAAAATGATTATTTAAACTCTTAGATTCAAGTTATAAATGCAACTTTTAGTTGGGAATACCAATTGAGAAAAAATTTAACAGAAAAACGGG
>CAINVS010000672.1 GCA_903854205.1 uncultured Bacteroidota bacterium
CGAAAATCGACCAATAATTTTTTTTTTAAAAAGCCCATTTTTAAAGGAAAATTAGCTTATTTTTTGGTAAATAGACCAATATTTGGCCGTTGGAAACCTTCAATTTTAAAAAACTGGTTTTTTTATAAAGTGAGGGCAAGGTATTTTGAGGACATATAAAAATATGCAATCTGTATAGCTGCAATAATTGTGAAAATTGGACATTTATTGGACCATCTGATTTGTCTTTCTTTCATTTATCTTTCCTCTTTAAATTATACAAGATGAACAAATTTGACAGAAAGACAGCGCATTTTCTTAATTTTACCGGAATATTCAGTTATAACACTATCGTTACAAAATAATATATATAATCACTCATGTTCAACAGTTCCTTTTGGCTGGATAAAACTCCACTAACCGACAGTCGTCAGGTTCGGCACCCCGAACAATGCATATTTTTTGCATTGAAAGGCCGTCTTCAGAATGGGCATCAGTATATTGAAGAATTGTATGCTAAAGGTGTCAGATATTTTGTTGTATCTGAAGTTCAAGACAGTAAAAAATATCCGGAAGCAGAATTTCTGCTCAGCAAAAACACACTCGAAACCCTACAGCAATGGGCAGCTTTTCACCGCAGCCAATTTAATATTCCTGTTGTTGGAATCAGCGGCAGCAATGGCAAGACAATCATAAAAGAGTGGATTTACCAACTGCTTCATCGCGATTTATACATTGTTAAAAGTCCCAAAAGTTATAATTCCCAACTGGGAGTACCACTCTCTGTCCTGCAAATGCAGGCAGGACATCAGTTTGCAATTTTCGAAGCAGGAATCTCCCAAACTGATGAAATGGAAAAATTGGAACAGATCATCTCCCCTACTATCGGAATTTTTACAAATATTGGCTCTGCACATGATGAGGGTTTTTGCTCTTTGGAAGAGAAAATAGCAGAAAAACTCAAGCTTTATATTCATTGCAAAACCATGATTTATTGCAGTGATTACGAATTACTGCATAAGGCAATAACAGAAAAGCTGGAAAATGTAAAACTGTTGTCCTGGGGATTTGAGTCCAACTCAGGCATTAGCGTTAAAAAATTAAAACAACAGAGTAATTCAACGGAGCTTGAAATAAACTTCAATGGCGTAAAACAGCAGCTGCAGGTACCTTTCAGCAATAGCGCCTCTATTGAAAATGCTATACATTGTATCGTGCTGCTATTGCATCTAGATTTTAATTCCGAAAATATTCAGCAAAGACTATTTGCCCTGCAACAATCTGTAGCAATGCGTTTGGAGTGGAAAGCCGGTATCAATCAGTGTATGCTCATCGACGATACATATAATAATGACTTGGCAGGTTTACGGATTGCGCTCGATTTCATGGAACAGAAGCATCAGCAGGCCGGGGTATCAGGCAAAACGCTAATACTTTCTGATATTCCCGAGAGCGGCATTGCGCCCGAGGTACTTTATTCCACCGTACTGCGTTGGATAAATGATTATGGTATTGATAAATTTATAGGCATAGGCCCTGCAATTTCTGCCCAAGCATCCCTTTTTAAGGAATTGGGTAAAAAGTATTTTTTCCAAAAAACAGACGATTTTGTTTCTGCTATCGAAGAGGAAATCCCTTTCAGGCAGGAGACCATTTTGATAAAAGGCGCAAGAAGCTTTGAATTTGAACGCATTGTGCGTCACCTGCGCAAGCGTACACACAGTACAGTGTTGGAACTGGACTTGAATGCACTTTTGCACAATTTCAATGTTTATCGCAAACACCTGAATCCCGGAACCAAAATCATGGTGATGGTAAAAGCATTTGCCTATGGCAGCAGCAGCTATGAAGTGGCCCGCCTGCTTCAATACCATAAGGTTGATTATTTGGGCGTGGCCTATACGGATGAAGCAGTTGAGCTTCGGAAAAAAGGCATTACGGCACCAATTATGGTGATGAATGCGGCACCTGAATCATTTGAACAATTGGTTAAATATAAATTGGAACCCTCTGTTTACGGTTTTGGGATGCTTTCCCAACTGATAGAACGGCTGTCTCAGCTTCCGGATAACCTTTTACCCTTACCAATTCATATCGAATTGGACAGTGGCATGCATCGCCTGGGTTTTGCACCCGAAGAAGCCGAAAAAATTGCAGTGATTTTAACGGAAAACAGCAATTTACTATTACCGGTGGCAGTCTTTTCTCATTTGGCTGCAGCCGACGAAGAAGAACAAAATGAATTTACTGAAGAACAGATCCGAATTTTCGAGCAATTTTCCACTAAATTGGAAGAAAGGCTGCATCGAAAACTGAACAAACATATCCTTAATTCAGCAGGTATTACGCGCTTTCCGCAATATCAGACTGACATGGTACGACTTGGTATAGGACTGCATGGTATCGATCCCAATGGCTTTTACAGTCGTGAACTACAGGCTGTAGCTACTTTGCGTACAGTCATTTCTCAGGTAAGGAAGGTTGAAGCCGGTTCTGCTGTGGGGTATGGCCGTCATAGCCATGCAGATCATGACCGAAAAATAGCTACACTGGCCATTGGTTATGCCGACGGGCTCATGCGTGCCTGTGGAAATCATATCGGGCAGGTACTTATAAATGGAAAAATCTGTCCCTTAGTTGGCAATATCTGTATGGATATGTGCTTTGCAGACGTGAGCGGCACTGATGCACAGGAAGCTGACGAAGTCATCATTTTTGGTCCAGATCTGCCAATTGAATTACTGGCCAAAGCGGTGGGGACAATTCCTTACGAAATTCTGACACATATCAGCGGAAGAGTGCCAAGGGTCTTTTTTGATGCTTAATTGCATCTTTGATATTCAGATGCTATATAGCGCGTTAAGCACAAAAACCTGCTATTGAAAAATAAAGAACATTACGAGTCGCAGGCAGCTTTATACAATAATATTTTAATTTGATTTTTCAATCCTTGACTGGCATTTGTAAGTTTTAATAATTCTTTGCATTGTAAAAACCAATACCCGGAAGTACAATTGTGCCTGAGAAAAGCAGCGCTTGTCTCTCTGGACTAAAGGTAACCGAAGGCCTTAGCGGATAGCCCTTATCAGCAAAGCCGCGGAGTCAGGCGACCCCGATGCGCAGCATCGGGGCAGGACATAAAAATAAAAAATTATTTCTTCAAAGAAGCGATATCGATGACAAAGCGGTAGCGGACATCTCCTTTTAATAGTCGTTCGTAGGCATCATTTATCTGATCGATCGTGATGAGTTCAATATCAGCAGTGATATTATGTTTACCGCAAAAGTCGAGCATTTCCTGCGTTTCGGCAATACCTCCGATGAGTGAACCGGCAAAGCTTTTTCTGCCCATAATGAGGTTGAAGGAAACGATTGGTAGAGGTTCCATCGGAGCGCCGACCAATACAAGGGTTCCGTCTACTTTCAAAAGGCTGAGATAGGAATTTATGTCGTGAGGAGCGGAGACGGCGTCAAGGATAAAATGCAGACTTCCTGCATGTTTTTTCATCTGTTCAGGATTTGTAGAAAGTACGACCTCATCAGCGCCCAGTCGTTTTGCATCTTCAGTTTTTGCGACGGAAGTGGTTAGTACCAACACTTCAGCACCCATAGCTTTGGCAATTTTGACGGCCATGTGGCCCAAACCGCCAATGCCAACTACACCTACTTTTTGTCCGGGGCCGACCTTCCAGTGTCGGAGGGGAGAATAGGTGGTAATTCCGGCACAAAGCAGGGGTGCAGTAGCAGCCAGATCAAGATTTTCAGGAATCTGAAGTACAAAATGTTCGTCAACTACGATGCGTTCTGAATATCCACCATAGGTTTGACCTCCCAAGTGCTTGTCGGTTGAATTAAAAGTCATGGTATTGCCATTTTCGCAGTACTGCTCCAAATCATCGTGACAATGATCGCAGGTTCTGCAGGAATCGACCATACAGCCTACTCCTGCGAGGTCTCCGACTTTAAACTTGGTGACATTGGCGCCTATTTTTGATACCTTTCCGACGATTTCGTGACCGGGTACAATTGGATAAGTAGTGCCATACCATTCATTTTTGGCGGAGAGCAGGTCTGAATGACAGATTCCGCAGAATAAGATTTCAATTTCGACATCGTTGTCGAGCACTGCCCTGCGTTGGATATCCAATCTTTCCAGTGGATTTTCGGCGGCTGTGGTACCGAATGCTTTTGTGTTTTTTGTGTAATGGTTCATGTTGTTATAAATTGTCAGATTGTAAGATGGCAGAATGATAAAATTTGTATCAGGTATCATGTATCAGGTATCAAGACAATGCATTAGACTTTCAGATTATCACTTTGTGGAGCTCGGCAAAGCCTCGGTTCAGAAGGCAGATTGTCAGATGGCAGATATGGCACATATAATAAAGGGAAAAAAATAGCAGATAAATGGGGGTAGGGTGATAAATGGTCTATGTGCCTTTTTAATTTTGTGATACTTATAATTCTTAACATACATAAATATTGGCTATGCTAAAAGCGATTATACGTTCATGATTAACTTTGGTAAACTTCTTCTTGAACTAAACGGGGCATACATCTACACGATCGAAATAACAGACCTCACTCCGGGAATGTACATCATCGAATCAGCGGAGAGAGTTAAAGCGAAGTTTATCAAAAAATAACTAGTAATGCCAATCAAGGGTTGAAACAAGTTCAAATCGTATTACGCTGCCGCGGGCTCTTTTTTACTTTTGGCTTGATCCAAAAGTAACAAAAAATCAAGTCGGAACCAATGCATTTTTGGGGCGTAGAGTTGTACGGCCGAACGACTCTACACCCCAAAACCAGAATCGGCCAGACTGTCCTTCAGCCTAAGATTTTTTGCTTTTTAATTGAATTTTCAGGCTTAGCACTATACTCGAAAGGGCCAATTCTATATGCTGGTGCTTCCGACGTTCTGAAACGGTGCCTTCGGCTCGTAATTTTTAGTTTTTTTAAATAAATCAATA
>CAINVS010000673.1 GCA_903854205.1 uncultured Bacteroidota bacterium
CATCAAAAAGTCAAGACTGCATCAACGCCACCTTTCAATACACTAATGCATGAAGTACAACGTAATTATTCCATGCAGCATTCTGAAGTTGCTTAGTATCAAAAGCTTACACTTGACTACAAAATAAGCATCACAAATGAAGACAAACTACTCCGAAGGAGACCGCTTTTGAAGCTTCGCAGGTTAGAAAAAATTGGGCGACGCCCAATTTTTTAGATTGTTGGGTAGTTTGTACGACCCAATAACCCAAAACCAGAATCGGCCGGACTGTTCATTATCAGGGGTGTAAATTAAAGAAGGGGGTTGTCCAAAAATTTTGGACAGCCCCCTTCAAATTTATCAATAAAGTTTATTGGGAAAGCGAGAATCTGACAGTAACACCACCTCTTGTATTGGTTACAGGGAAGGAAGTTGAAACAGCAGGAATTGTTCGGTTGTAATCGTAGAACAAACGAATTGTCAATCGGTTGTTAATTATATAATCGATCGAAGGCGAAATCCTCAATGTTTTCATTCCACGGGTTGCAACATGATTGTCCTGATCCAAAATGTGATTAACCGTTTTGTCATCGCGGTATGAAAAGTCAAATTTAAATTCCAACTCATTTTTAGGAATTGTTTTTCCGAAATCGAAGCTGAAATTGGTTTTGTCTTTTTTCTTGCCACCCTTTTTAGCAAATGGGTTCAACTTGGAAGGTGTTACATTTTTCAGACGGAAGCCGAAACCTAAAGTCAAATCCTCTGTAGTCGACTCGCTCAGCTGATAATCGAGGAAACTCATAGACAGGTTGCGGGAACGTTTGTAATTGAAACGGCCGGAAAGATCATTTTTCAGACGGAAGTCAACACCAATAAGCGGCGAAAACTGCTCACTGATAAGGATAGTGGGAATTTGGAAAGACGCATAATAATTCTGACTGTTCGGATCTTTCTGATTGGGATCTTCCTGAAAACGTAGGTCCGAATTAAAACTGTTAACGGTCAATTTTGACTGATAACCATGTGTAAGGCTGAAACTGGAGAAAATTTTCTTGAAAGCTTTCAGCTTGGCAAGTCCGTTGTAAGTCAGTTTCCAGTTTGGCAAAGGCAAAATGCCCCTGATGTCACCCACATCGATTTTATTCACATCCGTTCCGTTATAGGCAGAAAGGAAAGCCGGAATGAGTACATCCTGCTGATAACGTCCAAAACCCTCACGATAACCCGGATTGGTTAATGAATCATCATGTGAGTTAAAATTACCAAATTCATCGCCTATGCGCTGTGAAATAATTTGACGGTTTTGCTCAAAGGTTTGGAAATTGACTGAAGAATTATCGCCATCATCATTTGTCAAAGGCCTGTCAAAGATAGTTTTTATAGGCATGTAGGATATTGTTACCGATCCCATCTGCATTGGATTCAGGTGACGGAAAGATCCGCCAAAAGTGTCCATTTTAAAGCTTTCTGCAAAGTTTTCACTCAGATTTTTATCTAAATCCACATCGATTTTGAAGTCGGTAAATGGCTCCAATGTAATCTTGGCAGAATAGGTCTGCGTATGACTCTGCAATACCTGTTGGGTTAGGAAAATATTATCAGTTATCCAACCTTTTTGTGCAGCGCGGTCAAGCCATGCAGTCGTGTTAGGAACACCTGTGGGTTGCAATCCGAAGATAAAGTCCCAACCGGGTGCAGCAGTGCCAAATTTCTTAAAATCCTGCCCCATATATTTACTCTGCCCCATAAAGCCGGGAATAGAAGTATTGAAATCTTCCTGATAGGTTAATCGGGCACGTTGCACCAAAAGCAAAGGACGTATAAGTGCGCGTTCAATTCCTGAAGGTTCATACTCTTTATCCTTTTTATCTTTTTTATTCTTATCATCAGGTTTTTTCTGATCAGGAACATTGTTTTTATCATCCTTACCTTTGTCCTCCTTTTTAGGTGCAGCCGGAGAAGAGATTTTCTTTAGGTATTTCGATTTATTGTACAATTTGGTGAAGGTAAAATCACCATTTAACTGACGGCTGTGCGAATTGGTAACTACATTACCCAAGGTGTCGGTATTCAAACTGGCCACACTCCAAGTATAGTTTGTGGTATATTGTGCACGGATATTGATCCAGTCCAGCAATGGAATTTTATCCAAAGGTAGCGTATATGCCAAAGTCGCATTTTGACGGTAAGTTTTATTTCGTCCAAAATTACTGATACCTGTCCACAATGAATCCTTTTCCTCTTTCGTGTCAATGCGGCCAACAGGTTCATCGATGATAGAGAAATTGGTGGCTGTAAAGTTAAACTTTAAACTTTTTGCCAAATCCCAAGCCAGGTTATAATCGCGATTCCAACTGAATTTTTTATCATACCAGGTACTGTAAGCATCTTCAGAGAAACGGTAAGTTGTTTCTGTAAAGTTGCGGCGCAGTTCATTGCGGAATCCAATACTGTTGGGCAATGGGTTGAAATTGAAATCTTGAATCAGCGCCAGCCATTTTATTTTTTTCTTGAATACTTTTTGGAACGGATATATAGGTTTGAGTTTAGGTCCATAAGTATAGTCGATCACACCACGGTTCTCTTTGCGTTCTTCATAAGCGATAATCGGTGAACGGAAAATGTTTCGAGACTGTGCATAAGTGAAATTGAAGTTCGAAATATCGATGGGCAAAATGAGTTTGGATGTCCGCTCTTTGCGCACATTGGTAAAGTTGAAACTGGAGATGGTACGAACTGTCTCTGCCTGACGGCGGATTGAGTCACGTGCACCGGGTGTTATAGCGGCATCAAGACGGTCTTTTAGTTTTATATCCAACTGATAAGGATCAAATTCAGGAGTGCGGATTTCCTGTGCATACTGTGCATAGAATGGGATCTTCAGCTTCCAGCTTTTGGGTATAAATTTATCAAGGCTGAAAGAGCCGGATGCATCATATTGCAGTAAGCGCTCACGACTGCGTTGATTTACGCGCTGTTCTATCTGACCGAAACCAATTGATCGGTACTGTCCTGAGATAGTCAACTGACCCAAATCGGCCAATTTGATATCTGTCCGCATCAATGCTGCCTGTCCTCCACGCTCATCGAAACCGGTGAGACGAAGCTCATTCACCCATGCTTCTACGCAGCGGGATAAGCCATCATCCTTAGGGTTTCTGATACCGATCATAATTCCTTTCACAAGACCTAAATCCGGATTACCGATAATTTTTACCAGATTAGCAGGTGCATCGGGATCTGTTTCAGAATAAATTGTATTCAGTGGGATACCCAAAGTTTCCCGACGAATTTTCAAATTACGCATTACATCCAAACTGAAGTCAAGCAGATTATCCAACAACCAAACATCTTCAGGGGCATCGCTGCCAGTAGCAGAAGACATGGTCAATGGAATTTCATATTCGTAGTAGTTATTTTCAAAATCGGAGCCAATACGTACAAACATAGAAAGGTCGCCCGGGTCATTTTCTACTGTACATTCCGGCAAGGATTCAGCATGTACCCACATTTTCATACGTTTGTACACACGCATGTCGAAATTTACAATTTTATAAATTGCTCTTGCATCACCATCCTGAAGATTTTGAACATTTACTGAAAGCGACTGTTCGTTTTGAAGCGTGTTGGGCAATGCCCCGATTGCCTGCTCTCGCACAACACCAGGAGGCATTACGTAAGGAAAAGGAGTTCGCTGTCCGTTTTCTTCAATATTCACGGCATTTACATCAAAATAAGTTCCACCGTTCGCTTCTGAAGGCACATAAACACCTGGTTGAGCAAGACTGCGCACATAACGTCTCCATTGATTTCTGATAAGGTCGAGACGGGCAAAGCGCAAAATAGCTTTGTCTTCAAAACCTGTCATGTACATACGTATAAATCGAATTGCGCGGAAGTCTGTTATACCGCCTACTTTTTTTGTAAACTGGTCAATTGGGATTTTCATCTGATACCAATAAACATTCTCTGTTCCATTCGGCCCTTCATAAGCAACATTTACAGAGTCGAAGGTATAGCGGTTGAATTCCACTTCATCTGTTCCGATAAGGCGCTTGAGCGGAATATGGTACTGAAAATAGGACTCCTGTTCATTCAGGGTATTATCTCTGTTGATATCTTCCGAATCAGGAATATTTGTGGAGGTTGAAACAAAAGCAGAGTTTTGATTAGGCTCTGCCGATGAATTAGCCTGTGGGTTATTGAATTTTTTGTAACGCCATAATATTGCATTCTCACCTGCAGGAGGTGTATTGTTATCATAATACTCATCTCTGAAGTAGATAAAGTCATCGCCCGATGGGTCTTCCAAGGCCTCTAAATATTGAGGGCTGTTTGTACCATAGAGTGTTGCCAATTCTACAAGATATTGCTGAAAATGCAATTGTTCACCTTCGTTATTGAAACCGTCGAGACCAATATCCTGCATATCGCGAATAGCCGGGTCATTATCGAACGCATTGGTAACTGCCTGTGCACGAGGAATACGGGACCAGACTGTTGTGTCTGTTCTTACTCCAGAGCCGGTGCTGTCACGCAGGCCATGTTCAAAAAAGAGACGGGAGTCACGAAGAATATCTTCCGATACGTCTCCCAATTCAATATAAAGGTCGCCGCCATCTCCTGCATAACCTTCTTTGAAGGGGCTCATCATCCAAACCTCGATAAACTCAATATTATTTGCTTCAAAGTCATTATTGGGAATACTGCGCATAACACCGCCCCAATGTTTATCGACAGCAAGGGTATCAAAATTTGGGTCAAAGTTGTAAGGCCCTCTTTCCTTCGGATAATAGGCAAGGTCGAAAGTGCGGAGCAATGTACTCTGTACGGCAGATACCGTAAAGTTTTTGAAGATTTCATCCTGACGGAACTGGCGTACATAAACACTTTTCCTGTCTTCATTGGTGGCATTGTCAGGTGCACGTGTAACAAGATCCGGATCGAGCTGATACCAAGCTACACGGGAACGGTTAAACCCATAATCCAAACTGTCAATCAGATTTCCTTCCGGGAAAAGGTTATTGCCCTCTCCGTGTGGGGTACTGGCCAGATTCCAGTTAAGACTTGGAATCGTCAGATTAAAATTGGCAGCAGCTCCTTCAAAGTCATCCAAAAATACTACACCGCCCTTATCGGTCCCCTGATCAATAATTTTTGGTGAACCCGGAAGCAGGTGTGCAAACTCACCACTAAAGGTGATAGATGATTTTTCTTTGGTACTAAGCAACGGCAGAAAATCAACTACTTTAGTCAACCAAGGCAGTTCACTGCTGTACTGAATATCGAAACCATAAATGCTATTAGCAATAGGGTCGTCGCCATAGTTTACTTTTTGAGTAAACGGGCGTTCATTAAGGTGTAGGAAAGTACCGCCGATATTGAACTTTTCATTGATATAATAATCCAGTCGGGTACCAAAAAAGGACTGACGGTTAAAACCGAAAGTAGAATTATCTTCAAAAGTAACACGAACAGGCTGCCCGGAATTGAGATAAGCCTCATTCATGATTTTAATACGGCCCAGATTATAGTCAATTGTATAGTCAGTACCCTCCACTAGTCGGGCTCCACCTGCAGAAACAACTACAGATCCTTTGGGGATATTGAAACCGCCCAAAGAAATTTCTGATGAAATACTTGATTTATAACGGCCACGGATGATAAAGCGGTTAAACTCAGGATATTCACGGGCACGGGTTACCGTAGAGTCATAAAGTACCTGATAAACGTATTTACGTGCTAGTGGATGCACTGAATTCGGATCATTGGGATCACTGCGGAAACTTTTCTCCAAAGAAGACCCAAAAGGTTCAAGTACCGGAAAAATGACCCTGCCGTTTTGAGGAAGAATGGTAATACCGGGCACATAGTCAAACTGACCGTCGGGCATAGGGTCACGCGCACGGTTCAGATTATCCAGATTGAGCATGCGCAACAGCGGTACCGAAGCAACCGGACCTTCAGGAATAAAACGTTTCTCTCCACCACCGGGATCCTGATAAAAGATATCGAGCATAAAATCCTCTTCATTGATCTGGTATGCACCCAAAGAATAGATGTTTTTCATCATCAGGTCCCAAATTGGCTGATCGACAATTCGGCGAACGCTTTTTAGTAATTTGAGGTGCATAACATTCAGTGTATCTGCATCTATAGGCAGGTCCTGTGCAAATTCCCCTACCTGAAATGTTTTACCGTTATAGGTGTACTGAAAGGCAACCGCAATAACATCGGTTGGTTTCACCGATACATTTAAAGACACAAAACCCAATTGTGGGTGGAAAGTATATTCTGTAGCTGCCAATTTACGGGCACGGATTTTAGAAAAATCATTCCCGTCTGTCATGTCAAAACTTCCCTGCAATTCAGAAATTGCAGTCTGTAGTCCACGGGAAGAAGTATTGGCCAAAAGCTCATCATAGAGTGTATTGGCATAGTTGTCGGGCAACCGGCGTCCGCGAAGGTCTCTGCCCTGTTCGGTTGCACCTGTAAGCCTGCTTCCATTTAGCATTTTGCTAGCGTCAGTTTCTCCAATATCGGCAAAACCCACAACATCGCGAACACCTTCAGTCACATTACGGTCATTGGTAATCCAAACCTCCAATTTTGTTACATTGAAGAGTGTATTGATTTGCGGAAGATTTTTCAGGTTTTCCTCAAATGTTTCACGATTATAGTGAGAAAGGAAGAAGTGACGATTTTCATCGTATTTGTCGGCAGTAACCTCAAAGGCCTGTTGTTGTGCTCCACCCTGAATCTGTAATTCTTTGCGTTGAGTCTGACTTTGAGAAGCCACCATAGAAACTGTGAGGCGGCCAAACTGCAGTTCAGTCATGAAACCAAAAAGTCGCTCGCGGCCTTGAATCAAAGAGGTTCTGAGTGGGAAACTTACGTTACCCGCATCAATTTTGCGAACGATGTCATCTTCAGAACAAGGTGTTTCTGTGAGGTACTGAATTTTAATCTGACGGTCAAAATCGAAAGTAGCAGCAGTATTATAATTAAAAGATAATTGCAATTTCTGACCAATTTTGCCTACAACATTCATCTGAATATTCATATCGAAATCGAAACCACCCTGTCTTTGTTGACGCTCAGTAAGGATAGGATTGGCAATTCGTTGAAAATCGACGCCAAAAGTCAGATCTATATTACCCTGAGGTCTTACATCAACATTAGACCCGCAGAAAAGTCGGTCGACCAAACTGTTCTTGATCCGTTCTTTATAGGGTTCTATAGGATCTCCGGCGGCAACTGTGCGATTTTGTTTGTGCAGGTCGCGCATATATGTTTTGTCCTCCTGTTTGGCTTTCCAGGAAAGATATTCTTCAAAAGTAAGATACATGACGGGTCTGTAATAAGATCCGTTCACTTTTTCTTTGATAATGTAATAACCGCTGACGGGGTCATATTCAACACTTTTATCAATCACTTTCGGATCCTTCAGGTCGAAAGGGTTTTTTACTCCATCTGTTATATGATCACCAAAACGTTCCTCAATTGGAGGGAGCGTATCGGTAGTACTCTCAGGAATTTCATAATCATAAGGAGATGGAAGATTAAACCCTCCGCCCGGATTATCTGATGCCCATAGCGATGTAGCCCAAAAGTAAAGAAACACTATTATTATTTGAACTGAAAAGCCTCTAAAGTTCATAATCGGTTTATTCATTGTCATAGGTAGGGAATGTCATTAGGGAATACTAAAGACAAGGTGCAAATTTAGACCAATTTTTTATTTTTTTTCTGATAATTAATCTTGTAGTTATTAAATCATACTAGTCTTTATTTTTTGTTTTATAATTTTATTTGGGCTTTGCATTAAAATTCATGAGTAAGAAGATCAAGACAATTGACCAAGTGCCATTCTAATCAGTTCACTTGAATCGGCTGTTTTAGGATGATCTTTCAAAATGGCATTAACTACCTTCTGGACTGCGGGTCGTTGAAATCCTAATGTTATTAACGCAGAAATTGCCTCTTCGCGTATTGGGTGTTCAGACATTAACATAGAAGCCGCGATAGCATCACTTACAGCTCCACTATCTTTCAATAATTTATCCTTTAGCTCTACAATGATACGCTTTGCCGATTTGATACCAATACCTTTTGCTGACTTAAGGATATTTTCATTTTCTCCGATAATTGCTGAACGGATATCCTTTGGTGACATGGCAGATAGCATTAGTCGGGCAGTGCTTGGTCCTACTCCAGAAACAGAAATGAGTTTTTCGAAAATATCAAGCTCTTCAGCTTCCAAAAATCCGTAAAGTGAGTGTCCGTCTTCTTTTACCAAATAATGCGTCAGAAGCTGTACCTCAGTAGCGGCACCCAATTGTCTGAATGTATTAATGGTAATAAAAATGCGGTAGCCAATGCCATTTGCCTCGACGATAAGGTCGGTAGGACTTTTGTATGTCAGTTTTCCTTTTATGTATGCGATCATTGTGAATTTATTAACGTAGTAAATTGAACAAACGTAGAGTGCGAAGTTACAAAAAAGCGCTCAATTGTTTTCAAATTAAGACTTTCATCATTTTTTATTTCAATAACAGCTAAACCTTTCCTATTATTCAATTATAAACAGAGATTGAAACGTCAAGTTTGAACAATACTATCAGTTAATTCATATTGGTTACAGGCTAAAAATTTAAAGCATCAAAGAAAAAAATATGAAGTAAATTTTGAAGGTTGACCTCAGCATTTAATTCGGTTGAGAAATCTGAGAATTTACGCTGAAAAGCTTATCTTGAAAGGAAATTTTAAGCACATTGCGCTATACCTGTAAAATAGTGCTTTTAACCGAAAAGGGCTTCCAAAACTATATGGGACGCCCTTTTTATGTTAGATTTACCATGGTATATCATTGCTTGTTCAAAGTAAATACTGTACGTTGAGTACCCACAATTATCACTTCATATTCAAACACAAATTCTTCTTTATTCAGTTTGATTACTTTAGCATTTATACGGTCATTTGAAGTACTTACATACCCGTCATTGTCAATAATCAATGTTTTGCCATCATCGCTAAACTTGTACATCATTGCGGCATCGTTTTGTGAGGTGCCCTGTACTGTACGTATATTTCCGTTACAAAATTCCACATTTTTCAGGTCACAGGATTCAAAAGTATACGTAATATCCATGCCGGCAAGCGAATTATCCTCCTGATCAACATTATCCAAATAAATCTTTTTTTCTAACAAATGCCAGGAACCTTCCAATTTGTCTACGCTGTGTTGTTCTTTGCTGCAGGAAGCCAATAACATTAGTGTACAGAACCCCAAAAAAATAGAATTTTTCATATTGATTGATTTTCTTTGTTAACCAAATTTGTTAAAAAGAATAGATAAAATGCAAAAAAGGGCAGAGAAAAAATCCCCTACCCTTTTCATTATTTATCATGCTAAACGAGAATACTATTGTTTCTCGATAGTGATTTTAGTAGTTGCTTTTTCAGTAGCATCGTAGTCAGAGATAACCATTTTGGTTTTAGAAGCTTCGAGGATCTCAGAAGTTGAGCCTTCAGTAGCACCTGTTTCTTTCATCCAAACTGTTTCGCAGTCATCCTGAATTTTATATGCAGCAACTGTAGTATCTTTTTCGTCAACAGGGAAACCGAAAACAGTACCTGATACCTGAGTATAAGTTGTTACATTTCCGCTTTCGTCATTTTTAACACTGTATTTGTCAAAAACTAGTTTACCGCTGAAAGACAAGCCTTGAGCTGTGAACTGAGCCAACATGTCAACAGTAACGTTGTTACTGTCAGTTACTTCCATTTTAGTGATTTTCCAGTCAGCACCTTCTAACCAGTTTACACATTTCTGGTCTTTTGAACAAGAAGCAAAAGCAATAACTGCTACTACGAACAAGAAAGCTACTTTGATAAGGTTTTTCATGATAAATTTTTAATTTAAAATTGTTTTTTAATATATAGAATTCAAAAAGCAAATTGCTGTATTCTAAAACTATGCCAAAGTGACATAAATCACAATAAAACGCTAAAAAACCGGTGATATTTGTTTTAAATCGAAAGATTTTAAACTATCATTTATTCTAACCAAAAGTCGTCCTGTTTCATCTACACCTTCAATGATACCATCGATTATTTCAGAATTTTCATTGAGTTTGTATTTTGACTTGGTGTTTATTCTAAAGAGGCGGTTTTTGTAATCCAAAAGAATTTCCTCAAACCTTCCTGACTGCAATCTGAGATATTGACGTTCTAAACAGGCGTATAGTTGGAATAGAATTTTATCAATCTCAAATTTTTCTTCACAATGCAGGTAAAGTGACGTAGGGTTGGGTAAAACAGGGTCAAATAATTCCTGATTAATATTAATTCCCAGTCCAACTATTGTTTTATCCAAGTAAGAACCCTTAAGTATATTTTCAATGAGCATACCCGAAACTTTCTTTTCAGCTATATAAATATCATTGGGCCATTTTATAGTTAATTCTGATGAATAACCTATTATTTCGTTAATAAAATCATAAACCCCCAATGCCATCGCAGCATTTAGCAAAAATTGCTGTTTGACTAACAGAAACTTGGGACAAAGGATAATACTGATGGTAATGTTCTCTCTGGGGTTTGCCTGCCATTTACTGCCAAACTGACCTCTACCTTCAGTCTGTTCATCTGCCCTTATGGCAGTTCCTTCAATTGGATTGGTTTTTGAGATAAGATTGTGAGCGAATTTGTTGGTCGAATCTATTGAACTTAGATGAAATGAAACCTTTCCAATAAAAAGAGTGTTATTTGATTCGTCAATCATAGCATGTTTAATTATATTTACACACAAAATTATATTATTATAGGTAAATGAACCTCATCAGGTTCATTTTGTTTAAAATCTAAATTCCAGTCTTTTGAGTAAAAATGAATTAGCCGCCCGCGCAAAAACCCCGACAGTCAGCTTCGTTAAGACAATTGTTGAAGCATTGCAGGAACTAAAAGGGGTAGACATTACAGTTTTGGATCTCAGATCAATTCCAGAGGCCAGTGCAGATTATTTTATTGTCTGTAATGGTACTTCAAACACACACATTTCCGGTTTGGCTGACCGAGTTCAGAAAAATGTATGGGAAGAACTAGAGGAAAAACCTCTTCACATCGAAGGTAAACAGGGCCGACTTTGGCTACTCATCGACTACTTCAACGTAGTAGTACATATCTTTGACAAAGAAAAACGACAGTTCTACGACGTAGAACATTTATGGAGTGATGCAAAAGTGCAAAAATACTAAAGCATGGGTTGGTTAACCTAAAATTTTATATCAATAATACATATGCAAGACAATCAAAAAAATTCTAATTCCAAAGGTGATGAAAATAAGGGCGCACCTCGATTTAATTTCTATTGGATATATGGCATAATAGCCGTAGTTCTTATTGCACTAAATTTTTTCTGGGCGCAGCCGCAGGCTAAAACTGTTGACTGGAACCGGCTTGAAAAAATTATTCGAGCCAATGATCTGGAAAAAATCGTCATCATAAACAAGGAAAAAGCTGAAATATTTCTTAAAGAAACTGCAGTATCCAAGTCAGATTATGAAAAAGAAATTCCAAAACCTTCAATGGGCCTTACCAATACCGGTCCACACTTTACTCATACTATAGGCAATGATGAAGTTTTCGAAACAAGGATCATCAAACTTCAGGATGAAATACAAAACGCTGAAGGCAGTACTAAATTTAATATCAACGTGACACATGAGCGCCGATATGATGTAATCGGCGGTATCATCAGTTGGGTATTACCTTTAATAATCCTTATTGCTATTTGGATTTTCATCATGCGCCGAGTAGGCGGAGGTGCTGCAGGTCCCGGTTCTCAAATCTTTAACATTGGCCGTTCAAAAGCGACTTTGTTTGATAAAGATGCTAAAGTAACTGTTACATTTAAAGATGTTGCGGGTTTAGATGAGGCAAAAGAAGAGGTGATGGAGGTTGTCGACTTTCTTAAAAATCCCAAAAAATACACTGCTCTGGGCGGTAAAATCCCTAAAGGTGTCCTTTTGGTAGGTTCTCCGGGTACCGGTAAAACACTTTTGGCTAAAGCGGTTGCAGGTGAAGCCGCTGTACCTTTTTTTAGCATTTCAGGATCTGATTTCGTCGAAATGTTCGTTGGCGTGGGCGCTTCCCGTGTTCGTGACCTTTTCCGTCAAGCTCGTGAAAAAGCACCCTGTATCATTTTTATTGATGAAATTGATGCTATTGGCCGCGCACGCGGACGCAATGCTATGCAGGGAAATGATGAACGTGAAAACACACTGAATCAATTGCTTGTAGAAATGGACGGTTTTAGTACCGACAAAGGTGTTATTATTATTGCTGCTACAAACCGCCCTGACATTTTGGACTCTGCTCTGCTTCGTCCCGGTCGTTTTGACCGCCAGATATCTATTGATAAGCCTGATTTGGTTGGTCGTGAGCAAATCTTTAAGGTACACCTGAAACCTATTAAGATATCAGGTGATGTTGATTCAAAAAAATTGGCACTTATGACTCCCGGTTTTGCCGGTGCAGAAATTGCCAATGTTTGTAACGAAGCTGCACTGATAGCTGCTCGCAGAGGCAAGAAATTTGTCGATATGCAAGACTTTAATGATGCAATTGATCGTAGTATCGGCGGTTTAGAGAAAAAGAACAAACTTATCTCTCCTGAAGAAAAACGCGTAATTGCTTACCATGAAGCTGGTCATGCGCTTTGCGGATGGTATCTGGAATATGCCATGCCATTGGTAAAAGTAACTATTGTACCTCGTGGAGTGGCAGCTTTGGGTTATGCACAATATCTTCCAAAGGAACAGCATATCACAACTGTCGAACAGCTTAATGATCAGATTTGTATGACATTGGGTGGCCGTGCTGCCGAGTCTATCTGTTTCAACCGAATTTCGACAGGTGCCCAAAGCGACTTGGACTATGTTACCAAAATGGCCTATTCAATGATTACCGTTTATGGCCTTAATGAAAAAGTGGGTAATGTCTCCTTCTATGGCATGCAAAGTGAAGGCGGATTTACAAAACCTTATTCCGAAGAAACCGCTACACTTATCGACAATGAATCAAGAAAAATCATTGAAGAACAATATGAGCGCGCCAAACAGCTGCTTCGCGAAAAACGCAAAGAATTGGAACTTATTGCCAATGAATTGCTGAATAAGGAAGTACTGCACAAGGATGATTTGGAACGTCTAATCGGTAGGCGTGAATTCGATGATGTACCAGGTGATGATGGGGAAAAAGCAAAAAGTGAAAACATTGGTGTTGATACGCTGAAAGAGGATATTGATGCTGATGAAATCGCATAATACCGGATTTATTTGAAATATTAAATTAGCAATGTTTCAGTTTTTGTCCGATACAGTAAAAAGCGCTATCTTTGAAAAAAGATGACGCTTTTTTTATGGGACAAAAATCAAAATACAACATTCTGCAGCGCCTTTATAAGGCATTGGAGCAGAACACAGAAATTCCATATCCGGAAATAAAAGATGATAATGGAATTTTCGCTCCCGCACCTGAGGATCTTGAAAGACTTTTTGCCCTACAGTTCAAAGCCTTGGGGGGAGAATTTTATTATTGTAAAAACAATAAGGAACTTATAGTTCAGCTCTCAGAATTATTGGACAGAAAAGGTCTTGCTCAGCTGCATTGTGCAGATGCCAAATTGTTGTTTCTTTTAAAAGAAGGTGGGTTTAACAAGGCGATCAATACACAGGAAAAAATGACAGAGGGTTCAGTCTCCATCAGCAGCTGTATGCAGCTTGTAGCTAGGACCGGCAGTATACTCTTCAGCTCAGTACAGATAGAAGGGCGCAGGTATGCCATTGCACCAGATGCTCAGATTGTGATTTCCTCTACAGGCCAATTGGTTTATAATATCAATGAAGCGATTCTACCACATTACCATAAATTTTCTCCGATGCCTTCAATGATAAGTCTTTGTTCCGGCGCAAGCCGAACTGCAGATATTGAAAAGACACTGGTCATGGGCGCTCATGGTCCTAAGGAACTGATTGTTTTTTGTGTGGATTTGTAGTATAAGTTAAAAGATTAAACCCAGATCCGTCATTAGAAATTCTATTCGCTTCGCGGAGCCTTCGGGTTCCAAGCCTAAATTGCTGTGAAACTAAGCACTTACTCGTTTTTTTGGTTTTTGAAATAGGGGTAACTATTTCTTCCCCCCAAAAAACTCCGTGAGCACTTATTTTCGCTTCGCGGTCCTTCGGTTCTTTGTCATTTAGGCTTTCATCACGAACTCTAATGACGGATCTGGGTTAAAGTTTAAAGTTCAAAGACATCGAATATTGTTGATGTTCATATCTTTCATCAAAGATTTGAGTCATAATAATAAAAGGGCTGTCCAACTTTTGAACAGCCCTTTTTATCTTCAATCTTTTTTCTTTCATCTTCTAAACTGTCATCAGTTCTTTTTCTTTTGACACCAAAATAGCATCTACCTGAGCAGTATATTTCTTGGTCATATTATCTACCTCTTCTTCTGAGTTTTTTCCGGCATCTTCAGAATAGCCGTTCTTAACTGCTTTTTTTATTTCTTCAATCGCATCGCGGCGGGCATTACGGATACTCACTTTTGCGTGTTCTCCTGCAACATGTGACTGTTTTACCAATAATTTACGGCGTTCTTCGGTCAGTGGCGGTATGACAATACGTATAGCTTCTCCGTTATTCATAGGTGTGACACCCAAGTTTGCAGCAAAGATAGCCTTTTCGATTTCAGCAATCATTTTCTTTTCCCAAGGTTGAATGACAATAGTTCGACCGTCCTCCACTTTGATATTTGCAACGCCGCTGATAGGAGAAGCACTGCCGTAAAAATCAACTCTCAAACCATCGAGCATATCAGGTGATGCCTTACCGGAACGGATTTTTACCAATTCACGCTGCAAATGCCCAACAGAGGCCTGCATGCTTTCTTCTGTAGTCTCTAGGACTAAATCTATTTCTTCTTGCATATTTTTCTGAAATTTTATAGAACGCTCTTCGATCGGTTCAGATTTTCTAATTGGTTTTTAAGATGAAATGTTAGTAAAAATAGGCATTTTTAAATTAGTTTCAATAAAAAATCCGCAGACTTCCTAAAATCTGCGGCTATATTACGATTATTTTTACTATTTCGCAACAGTAAATTTCAGCACTTAAAAAGTATTACATTTACCCGGCAACTAAAGTCCCGATATGTTCCCCCTGAATAATACGCAGGAGATTTGAAGGTTCGTTTATATCAAATACAATAATCGGCATATCATTTTCCTGACACATCGTGAAAGCAGTCATATCCATGATATTCAGGCCGCCGCTTATAACTTCCTGGAAGCTCACTTTCTCATATTTAACTGCATTCGGATCTTTTTCGGGATCTGCGGTGTAAACACCGTCAACACGGGTGCCTTTCAGGATTACATCAGCATTGATCTCAGATGCACGTAGTGCAGCAGCAGAGTCTGTTGTAAAATAAGGGCTTCCTGTACCTGCAACAAAAATAAGGACTCTTTTTTTCTCGAGATGACGGATAGCTCGGCGACGGATATAGGGTTCTGCCACTTTGTCCATACCCAATGCTGAGATGAGTCGGGTAAAAATACCCAAATGTTCTAATGAACTTTGTAGGGCAAGTCCATTGATAACAGTCGCCAGCATTCCCATATAATCACCGGTAACACGTTCAATGCCTGATAATTTGGAATCAAGTCCACGGAAAATATTTCCACCGCCAATAACAATAGCGATTTCAATTCCTTCATCAACAATTTTTTTTATTTCTTTGGCGTAATGCTCAAGCATAGGCTGTGCAATGCCAAATTCTTTGTCGCCCATCAGCGATTCTCCGCTTAGTTTAAGCAGGATTCTTTTGTATTTAGCCATAAACAATTTGAAATTTGTCTCGTCAAAGCTGACAGTTAGAGATAATACAGGCTTAAAATTCAAACTTTTACGCAACCTGATTTTTCAGGCTAAAAAAAAAGCGTTTCGGTAGCCGAAACGCTTTTTTGAATATTCTATATCTTAACCTAAAGCAAAATGAACAAATGCTGTAACGGTCAATTCTTTATCCAAAGACTGAAGAATTTGTTTTACAGTTTCTTTGTTGTTTGCTTTTACAAATTCCTGATTGAGGAGTGTACGCTCTTTGTAGAAAGCATTAAGTTTACCCATAGCGATTTTCTCGAGCAGATCTTCTGCCTTACCTTCGTTGCGGGCAACCTCTTTTGCAATTTCAATTTCTTTTTCAACAACAGTAGCATCAACATTTTCTTTATCAACTGCGATTGGGTGCATCGCTGCAATTTGCATAGCGATATCTTTACCTGTTGTCTCCAAACCTGCAACACTTTTGTTAAAACCTACAGCTACGCCGGCTTTGTTGCCCATGTGGATGTAAGGAATAACGTAACCGGCCTCGATACAGCCATAGCTGTTCAATTCGATTTTCTCGCCAATTACACCTGTTTTTTCAATCAAAGCTTCACCTACAGTGACATCGGTAAGTTTCAATCCAAGCAGTGCTTCTTTGTCTGCAGGGAAATTAGTAAGCGCTACATTGGCAATGCTTTTTACGAAGTTGATAAAGTCTTCGTTTTTGGCAACGAAATCAGTTTCACAACCGATACGCACTACAATACCTTTTTTGTTGTCGCTTGAGGTCAAAGCGATAACTACACCTTCCAAAGTTTCGCGGTCGGCACGTTTATCGTTCAATTTTTGACCCAATTTGCGAAGGTATTCAATAGCACCGTCGAAATCGCCATTTGCTTCTTCTAATGCTTTTTTGCAATCCATCATACCTGCGCCTGTTTCATCGCGCAGTCTTTTTACATCGGATGCTGAAATTTTAACGCTCATTGTGGTTATTTTGTTTTGAAGTTTAAATTATATTAAATACTCCGCACAATAATTATAGCTGTACGGAGTATTTTGATATTTTCAGATTATTCGGCGTCGCTGCCGCCTTCTTCTTTCATCGTTTTGCGTTCTTCCAAACCTTCACGGATTGCCTCAGTCAAATAGTTGACAATGATGGCAATTGCTTTTGAAGCGTCATCGTTGGAAGGAATTGCGAAGTCAACGATTGTTGGGTCAGAGTTGGTATCTACGATACCTACAGTGCGGATGTTCAAACGTGTTGCTTCAGCAATTGCGAGGTGTTCGTGACTGATGTCAACAACCAAAAGGGTATTTGGTAATTTGTTCAGTTGAGCAATACCTCCGAACATGCGGTGCAATTTCTCGTATTTACGGGAAAGAACCAGACGTTCTTTTTTGGTAATATTTTCTAATGTACCGTCATTCAACATACGCTCAATGCTTTGCATTTTGCGAACTGATTTACGGATAGTAGAAAAGTTGGTCATCATACCACCCAACCAACGGTCAGAAACGAAGGGCATGCCTACGCTTTTAGCGGCATCTTCGATGATGGTGCGAGCCTGTTTTTTTGTACCGACGAACAAGATTTTCTTGCCCGATTTAGCCATTTGACGCAGAGCGTTAGCTGAGCGTTCCAGGCATTCTACTGTACGGTTGAGGTCAATAACGTGGATGCCTTTACGCTCCACAAAGATATAAGGACGCATTTTGGGATTCCACTTTCTCTTCATGTGACCGAAGTGGCAACCGGCATCCAACAAATCTTTATAAGTAGGTGTTTGCATAATCTTTTTGAAAATTTTGAAACTTTGGCGGGCAAACCGCCAATTCCGATAATAAAATTAACGTTTGCTGAATTGGAAGCTTTTGCGGGCTTTTGGTTTACCGTATTTTTTACGTTCAACGGCACGTGGATCACGTGTGAGGTATTTTTTGGCTTTCAATGCAGGTCGGAATTCGCTGTTGATGCGAACCAATGCACGTGAGATACCCAAACGTACTGCCTCTGCCTGACCTTTAATACCGCCTCCTTTTACATTGACTTTGATATCATACAAATTCTGTACTTCAACTGTCAAAAGCGGATCGACGATTTTACCCTGAACATGTACTACCGGAAAGTAATCTTTATAGTCACGTCCATTCACTTGGATGTCACCACTGCCTTGGCGCACATATACACGCGCTACAGCCGTTTTTCTTCTTCCCGTCGCATTAATCATTTCCATATTTATGCTTGGTTTAACTATTTTTTAGAATCTAAAATTAATACTTCTGGTTTCTGTGCGCTGTGCGGATGTGTGCTTCCTGCATAAACATAAAGCTTTTTATACATAGCACGGCCCAGGATACCTTTAGGCAACATACCTCTGACAGCATTTTCCATCAGACGTGTAGGCTGTTTTGCAAGGATTTCACCGGCTGTAGCCGATTTTTGACCGCCGGGATAACCCGAATAAGTCAAATAAACTTTTTGGTCCATTTTTTTACCGGACAAAGCGATTTTCTCGGCATTGATAATAACGACATAGTCGCCACAATCGAAATGGGGGGTATAACCTACTTTATGTTTACCACGAAGAAGGAATGCAATTTTTGAAGCCAAACGGCCCAAAGTTTGTCCTTCGGCATCAACTACCCACCATTTGCGGACTACAGTTTCTTTATTTTCAAACTGCGTTCTGTAACTCAGTGTATCCACAATTTTTTAATTTTAAGTTTTTTACTAATAATTATCAACTTGTTAGGCTTTAGCGTCACCCAAATCGGGCAAGGGTTCCTCTAAAGCGAATGCAAATTTACAACGAGTATTTTTCAAAAAAAAGCTTTTTGCTAAATATTTTATTCAATAAATCGCTAATGCATTGATAATCAATAATAGGATGGAATAATTTTTTTTGACATTGGTTCAAATTCTTCAAAAAAGCAAATTTTCAATAAAAAAATCCGGTCGTTTTTGACATTAATAATCAATCGTTTGGAAAAATTAGAATAAAATACTTGAACTTTTTACAAAAAGCTGCCATAAAAAACATTTTTCGATGATAAATTCAACCGTTTAGGTTACATAGGCAGCTCAAAATAATTGCAATCTGGGAATATGCTTTTTAGACGCCTCCTTTCTAATACATTTTTATTCAATCGCTGTATCGAAGAACCGTTTAGTTCTTATAAAATGCACAATCCCCTCAAATTCTTTAAAAAAGATATTAAGTTATTTCAGTAGCTCTTCAATAATTTTTTCCAGATCATTCATGATATTAGGGCCCAAACCCACGGTATAATATCTGATGAGTGATTCGCGGTCGATGACAATATGCGTAGGAAACATTCTTACATCATAATTTTCTGCAACTGTCTGGCTATCGGGAATAATGTTGTATAGAAACTTATTGCTGCTTAAAAATTTCTGAAGTTTAGCTTTGTCACTGCTGGCAAAACCAATAAAAACAATCTCTTTGCCCTTGAATTTTTCAACCAGTTTATTCAGTTCGGGCATTTCCATTACGCAGGGTTTGCATTCAATAAACCAAAAATTGAGTACTATCACCTTTCCCTTTAGTTCATCTAAGGAAAATGTTTTTCCTTTTATGTCACTTACAGAAAATTCAACTGCCTGTTTTCCAAGCTTATCAGACTGCCCATCCATTGGCTCTGTTTTCATCATACCTTGTCGCATTTCAAGCATTTGCTTTTTTTCTTCCTCGCTAGCCTTTCTCAGCACAAACACTTTAATATCGCCTTTTTTGTCTAAATAGGGCTCGGGTACAAAATCGCCCGACATCATGGCAGTCATAAACTCTTCGGACTTTAGCCTGCTCAGATTTTCAAAATACATCGGTGTATTAAAAGGATCGAGCATAATGGGTTTATTGGGATCCATATCTTCCGGACCGGCTTTTTTTAGCCCTTTCAAGGGATTTTCTTTCTGAGCAGTTTTGCTAGTTTTTTTTGAACTGTTTTTTTGTGCATTTGCATTTGCTGCAGCAAATATGAGTGCCAATACTGCGAGCAAGATAATTTTTTTCATTGGGTAAAAAGTTTTCAAGTTTATAGATTCATGATTGAATACAAAGTTACTGTTTTTCGGGAAGGTTGTATATTTTAATCTTATTGTTTGTGAAGGCTATTAGACCCTTTGGGGTCGAATTCGCTCTGATCTATATTTACTTTATATTATATGTTCATTAGTGGACAATTTTTTTCTCAATCCAAGACTCATAATCAAAATAGTTAATTACACTTTTTTCATACTCGGATTTAAAAATAATATCGAGATCATTTCTAAGTTTTTCAAAATTTTTAATCCCTAATGTTTTATTAACAGCTGACTTTGGCAAATCGATTATCATAAATTTTAGCATTCTTTTTTCGAAGTCATACATTACCTTGTTTCTTTTGACAAATTCGTTGGTCGCTTTTGCGGAATAAATCATCAGTTCAAATTCCCTCAATTCAAAACAGCACAAACAGAAGAGTAATCTTGAATGTACATAAAAGTCGATTGTATGCCCTTTTACGTTGAGGTTCTGATAAATTTCATTGAAATAAGTGAAGGCTTTTTGAATATTGCCTGAATTAAAAAAACATTTGGCCAGATCGAAGTAAAAATGGTTTAGGTTTATACGCGTAAAGTTTTTTTCATTTTTGAGAATATAGGCCTCAGCTTCCTCAATTTCATGACCTATTGTGAGCGTCGGGTTTTTATTTTGACTAATCAGTTTTGAAAGGTTAATAAAAAAATTAACATCATTTTTTATTCTGCTGCTAAGTTTGGTTTTCATCAGGTTCCTCAGTTCCGTAAGTGCGCTACTGCTCTTACTGTGACCAGTCATCGAATGTGCATTCAAAAAATTATAAATCGAGAAAAGATACTGCTCGGGAAAATTCAGCATATTCGACTTTTTTAAAGTCATATGCTTGAAATTATTTTTTGCAAAATCAAAAGCCTTTCCCCAATTGTTTGTATGCGCAGCAGCCCAGTAATTAAGCAGATTATAGCTGTACTTATTCAATACACCCTCCGTTTGGTAGTTTTTTCCCAAAAAGGGGTGCGCCATAATTTCCATCGATTTTTTTTTATCTGATTCATCCCGCACAAACATATTTCTGTCGAGGATTTTCCTGAACTGAAATTTTAAGGTTTCATAAATTGTGTAATCCCGGTACTGTTTCGAAAATTCTGTGAGCTCATTCAGTATTACATTGTGATCAGCCGCTTCGTTGTAGCGACTTATTTTCAACTCATTTTCCAAAAGAATAAACAGTTCGGGATAGCGTTCGCGCTCAATCAAGCGCTTTTTGATGTCTGGAATTAATGAAAGTGCCTGTTCGTACAGCGATTTATCTTTGAGCAGTAATATATTTCCCAGTTCTGTTAGGCTTTTGTATTGTACAGAGTGGAAATCAAAGAGCTGCTTCAGAATCCAATAATAGAGATAATGTTTTTTTACATCAGTTTTAACAGATACAGATGATGCAGAAATTATTTTTTTAATCATGCCCTCATCATATCCCTGCATGGCATAGATGCCCTTGATAATATTCACATAAGCAGAATTTCCATCCCCTGTTTTAGCGCCTTTAGCAATAAGGTATCTCTTTTCGTGAATATCCAGTGACTTAATCAGTTCAAATAAATACTGTTTTTTGAGCATTTTTTACATTCATATTATGATTTATATAGACTTATGCAAATATAGACTTTTATATTTTTTGTGTAATATTTTTTAAAGTCTTAATGATAAATTTGCAATAAATAAACGGAAAAATAATACCTCAATTTTTTAGTACTGATTATTTTTTATGAGGATAATAGAATGACTGACACAAAACCCAAACAAATACATAAAGACTTTACACATCATTAAAAATTTAAATCCATTAATTATGATTAAAATTAATTTACTACTCTTTTTTTTACTTTTTGTGTCAATTCTTCAAGCACAAAATGTTGGCATTGGGACAAGCACACCCAATCAAAGCTCTATTCTGGAATTGAACGCAAATAACAGAGGTTTTCTTCCCCCACGACTAACAACAACACAACGCAATGCAATAACAGCCCCAGCCGAGGGTCTGGTTATTTACAATACAACTATACGTTGTCTTGAGTATTATAACGGAACTGCCTGGCAGTCACTTTGCGGAGCGCCTCCCTGTACAACTCCGGCGGCACCAACTGTAGCTAATTCAGGGCCCGTATGTGCCGGAGCAAATATAACATTAACAGCAAGCAACATAGCTGGTGCTACATATTCCTGGTCAGGGCCTAATGGTTATACATCTGCTTTACAGAATCCTGTTATTAATGCAGCCACAACTGCTCAATCCGGTGTTTATGCTGTAATTGCCAATGTAGGAGGTTGCGCAAGTGCAGCATCATCTACAACAGTTACTGTTAATTCTGCTCCTTCAGCAGCTATAAGTTGTACTTCAACTTCCTGTAGTTTACCTTCTTGCGGAGCAGGCACGGTAACCCTGAGAGCAACTCCTGCTGCTCCTGCAACCTGGCTTTGGTCATCAGGAGCAACAACTCAAAATGTTACAGTAAGCAATGCAGGAATATATACGGTTACAGTTACTAGCGCAGGTTGTTCAAATACAGCATCTTATTCTGTTTCCGTTACATCAAACCCTAATCAGAGTATTTATGCTGCTGCGGGAAATTATATTTTCACAGTTCCGACAGGCGTCAGCAGTATTACCGTCAAGGCCTGGGGTGCTGGTGGCGGTGGCGGCTGGTCGAGTGCTGGCGCAGGCGGGTATGCTACCCGTACAATTGCAGTAACTCCAGGTCAAAATATTGATGTAATGGTTGGTGGTGGTGGCTTGGCCTGTTCAGGTTCGGGTTGTACTTCGGCCGGTGCCGGTGGTTCTGGTGGTGGCGGAAATGGCGGAAATGGCGGAACCAGTATCAGCGGAGGCGGTGGTGGCGCCAGCAGAGTTGGTCCAGCCGCGACACCTTTATTGGTTGCCGGTGGCGGTGGTGGTGGCGGAAGCCAGGGTTTTGGAGGAGCTGGCGGTGGTAACAATGGCGTTGCAGGAAATACAAACGGCACTTGCGGAGGTTGTACTGCCGGTAATGGTGGCACACAGACAGCAGGTGGCACAGCAGGTCTGAATTTCAACTGTACGCCAAATGCTACGGCTGGAAGTTTTGGTCAGGGTGGAAATGGTGGTGGTGGAAATGGTGGAGGAGCTTGTGCATCAGGCTGCTGGACCGGCGGTGGTGGCGGTGGCGGTTACTACGGCGGTGGCGGTGGCGGTGCTACAGGCAGTAGCGGTGGTGCAGGCGGTGGCGGCGGAAGCAGCTACGCTCCCACTGGTACCACAACAGCAGGTACAGGCACAACCCCGGGTAATGCTGCCGATGCGGAACGCTGTAATGCCGGAAACGCTGGTGTAGGTAGTTCATTCTGCAGCGGCTCAACCAGAGGCCTCGACGGCAGAGTTATCATCAGTTGGTAATTCACCATAACAATTTACAAAATTGGTTTTTTATAGTGGATGGTGTATAAATTTAGTCACCCTTTGTTTTTCATTGGGTGGCTTTTTTACAAAATCACAAAATCATAAATATTTTCGATTAGTTTTTTAACCTCATAAATCAAAAATTTTGAAAATTTCAACCTTATTATTTCTCTCCTTAATGCTCTGCTCAACACTTGTTGCTCAAAACTGGTCAACTTTTGGTGAGGGAAATGACAGAAATGGTCTCAGTAAAATGACTGGTCCGCAGGATTTGAACTCAATTTACTGGACTCAAACGGCAGCTAATACTGCTTTGGGTAATGCAGTTTACAGCTTTGGCAATAAATTCGTTACCAGTAGAATGACTTTTTCTCCCTATGCCGGAAGAATCGAATGCTGCGATCTAGTGACGGGAAACTGGCTCTGGTCCTCAGTTTTTATCAGCAACAACTCAAGAATGTATACCATAGGCTTTAACGAAGATGCAGTCTATGGACACGATTACTTCAGCGATACGCTTTATGCATTCAATGTTAATGATGGAAACATCCTTTGGCAAAGCCCTTTTAAATCATCCACTTTTGGAGCTTATCCCGGTGCATTGTTCACTTGCAATGGAGACCTCATTGTAAATGGCAATACTTACGATGGAATTTTTACGATGCGAATCAATAAAAATACCGGCGATACTGTCTGGACCAACAGAGATATTATTGTTATAGGCCCTTCTAAAGGTCTTGCCATGTCTGATAAAAATATTTACAGGATTACCGGAGGGATTACAACACCAATTCGTTTAACTGCCATTGATGTCGAAACGGGTCTGACACTTTATAACTCAGCACCTATTCCCGG